>CAILWD010000603.1 GCA_903837815.1 uncultured Chloroflexota bacterium
CGGAAACCACGGATTATCTCGCCATGAAATCTTTTGCACTACCGCATTTTTAGGAGGAGATAACACAAAACGCTGGTAAGTATCGTCAGACTCAAGCTCCGGATTAAACGAAACCCATATTTCAGAGCCCTCTTTACGGATCGTAGGAATGAGAACTTCCCACGAATTCTTCGTGACCTTATTCGCTTCCTCAACCCAGCAGATGTCCACACCTTCGTATGACTTAATCTTCGTGACATTGTTGCGAATTCCTTCGAAAGAAAACTCGCTCCCTGTCGATGGGCAGAAAATCCGCGCCTGCTCGATTTGATAAAATCCTTGCAGCCCTAAAGCATCAATTTGATCAGACAAAATCTTATGCACAGAATCTCGAATTGAGTTCTGTAATTCACGAGCGCACAATACCCTCAAAGGCCTTTTTGCCGCCAGCACCACCAGCGCCCGCGCCATGCCCCAGCTCTTCGAGCCCCCTCGCCCGCCGTAAAGCACTCGATACCTCACAGGCAAATCATTGACCTGCGCCCAGAACAAGCATTGCAGCTTTTCCGGCCACTCAATAACCTTCGCCTGAGAGGCATTTTGTGTGGTTAGATCCATTATATATTTAATCCAAGATGGGCCTATTTACCCATCTTTTTATTGTAAGCCTTAAGCCCCTTTTTGTCCATTTCAACGTCTTTCTTCGATCCCTCTTTGACGCCTTTTGCTTTGAGTTTTTTGTCCATCTTTTTGTCCATCGGAGACTTTTCCCATTCCTTCATGGACATCTTTTTTCCACTTGAGCATCCCTTGGCCATGTTCAATCCTCACTTCTTGTTCTGTCCCATAACTTAAACCCGATCTGCAGGGACAAATAGATGCAGCCGAGTATTGGCGCTAAAATTTCCGCCACATCCGACACAACTTTCAAAGACGGCAGCCACAACGGTGACGAGATCATTGCCGCCGACACAACCGCTCCGGTCTTTTCCGCAGTTGACGCGAATAGAGTGCCTAAAAGATCGCTGTTGTTATGCTGCATCGTCATTTAATCCATCCACATTTTAGTGCCACGCCTACAGCATTGTGTTCTCTTATCTGCGCTATCGTCGGTGCGGTATCATGCTTTGAGTAATAAATCGCCTTTGCTGCTTGACAAAAAGTCGCCCGATCAGTCCCTTCGGAAAGGGTCGTTGACTGGCAACTTGCCATCATTAGACAAAACATCAGCACGAACAGCTTCTCTTGCAGCCATTGCAATTTGCACATCATGGATTTGCCCTCTCAAATCACTCAGCTGCTGCTGCGCTTTTCCTGACTCCACAAGGTTTTTGTCATGGAGCCAATCTACAATCTTCACAATCATAGTCGCCAGCCCCGACAGGAACCCTATGATTGCTGCAAAATTCATTTCGCCGCGCCCGTCGTTCCGCCGTCTTTGGCCGAAATCAGCCCCAACGCCGACAGGATCATGGCGATTTGCGAGCCAGGATCGTTCGGAATCGTGAGCCCTGGAATGTTGATGCCTGCGTAATGCAGACCAACCAACACAATCAGCGCCAAACCTGACGCTGTAGTGCGCCAGTTGTTTGTGAAATAATTCGCAATAATCTTATCCATTTTTCACTCCTTCACATCTTCGCATTTGATAAAACTGGGACGGATTTCCTTGCAAATTACCGCTTTTTGCGGCCCTCTGCCGTTCACAAATCCATCCCCTTCAATCCTCACACATCCCGTCAGCAACGAAAAGCTCACAGATAAAAGGCAAATCCAGCCAACTGCTGCAAAGCCAATCACCATGTAATCTCTATCCATCGCCATCCCTATTTCACCAACGCCAGCACTTGCGCTTTCACATCCGCAATTCTTGCCGACCAGCCTTTTCCAAACGTGGGCCAGATTGCAAGAGATTGCATGAATGCGAGACGTTTATTTGTAACCGCTAATGCGACATACGCGCGAGAAGCCTGGATTGTTGCAGGCCCGATCATTCCGTCCTGCGTCACACCGACAACTCCTTGCAGAGTGCGCGCCGCCCTCGTCACACCAGAATTCACCGCGAAATCGAAAACGGCAAAATCAACTCCGTCAGGCAAGTCATCACCGCGTATCCGATCCCAATACTCTTGACGATAAATTGCTGCCACATCTGCCTGAGAAATCGTGAAAACATCTGCATCCGGAAGCCCCTGTTTTTCTCGCCAAGCGTCATATGTGTCTTGCGTTACGCCGTAAGCGGTGCGCCCGCCGGGATCTCGCGGATCGTCAACTTTTCCGCCTTCATATTTAAGAACCTGTTTAAGAGCCTGCGGAAAGTTCTCTTTCATTTCGCAGTCCACCCTGTATTCCCCGACCCGCTCGTTTTCACGTAAAGAGTCGTGTTCGCACCGCCAAGAGTGTTGGTGTAAAGGGTGCCGATTGTGGCCGATACCACGCCTTCCGGA
>CAILWD010000604.1 GCA_903837815.1 uncultured Chloroflexota bacterium
ATGGTCTTCATCGCCTTGATGGGCATCGGCATGGGACTTTCCATCCCCTCGTTTCTGGTTGCAGTGCAGACGAACGTCGAGCGAAGGCATCTTGGCACGGCGACTTCGACCATCCAGTTTAGTCGCTCAATTGGCGGAACTCTGGGTGTCAGCATAATGGGAGCCGCGTTGAGTTTGCGCCTTGCTTCGAATCTAAGTTCTGCCGGACTCGACCCGAAGCTGGTATCCCAATTGCTCGATCCCGTCCCCGGCTCGGAGCTTGTCATCGACGCCGGCGCGCGTCTTGCCATGTCGGACGCGATTCACCTTGTCTTTATCATTGCCTTCATCGCCGCGTTGTTGGGGTTGGCGGCTGTACTTTTTACCCCGCACGAGGAATTAAAGGATGGATTACCCGCCCCCCACTAGAACATTCCGCGCAGTAACAACAGCAAACCAATGCTTGCCAGGGGGATGCCTACAATTGCGCCGACGATTGTCAGGCTGACGATGACGCCCACGAGGATGAGGACGATGCCAAGCACCATCGCCACGAAGCGCCCGGTCAATTCCACGATCACAGCCAGTAATTTCCAGATCGCCGCAAAGGGCCATAAATACCAGGGGATATGATGTTTTGTTTCAGTTGTCATTTGTGCCTCCGTAGTGATTTACGGATGTCTCCCCGAAAGGATGCAACTACCCGGCCAACTCACGCAAAATTGCCAATGTTTCGGCTTTGCCGCCGACGCCATTCTCACCGCCAGGTCCTACGCAGGATGGACAGCCATCTTCACATCCGCACTCGCTGACCAGTTCCAGCGCGCACAACATTAATTCATCGTGGATTTCGAATAACTTTTGACTGAAGCCGATTCCCGCCGGAACAAGGTCGTAGAGGACGATGGACGGCAATCCGTTTGCGGGTTTCCACGCGGGGTCGGTGTGAATTCCGAGGTCGCGCGGGTCGCACATCAAAAAGAGCGGGGCGAGGTTGCCGAGGACGAATCCCAGCCCAGCCAGTCCGCTGCGGATGCGGACGTTTTGCTCCACCTTGCGATGACAGCCATTACAAAGCGTGGTCAGGTTGTCCAAGTGATTGGCTTGTAGGGATGGGTCTGGTAGGGATGGGTCTCTAGACCCATCCCTACTGTGGATAAACGAACGGAACGGAATTTTGTGATGCACGTCATGCTGGCGCGTGGTTTCAGTTGCGCCACAGACCTGACATCGATACCCATCTCTTGCGCGCACGCGGTCGCGGATTTTCCCCCAGTCAGCGCCGTATTGATTCGGGTCGTTTGACCAAGCCCCAGCGTCGCGCAAGCGGGACAAGACATCTTCGGAAAGCGAAATCCAGTAGCCGGTCGTCTGCAATTCGGACGGAGGCATGTCCAAAGGTTCCTCCCCCAAATTTTCAAGCGTGAACCAGCGCAGTTTACGAAACCCAACCACCTGCGTGGTGACTTGAATTTCTCCATAGGCTTTTTCGCCACCGTGCATGGCGGTTTGCTCGTTGATAGATAAAACCGCGATCTCGGAGTTTTGCTGGGCTTCGGTGTAGTAATCCAGCCCGACGGGAATCAACTGCGCGACATGGTTTTCGGCGTCGTACTCCTGCACGAAATACTGCTGACCTTCGTGCAGGTAAATCGCGCCGGGGTGAACCATCCATGCGGCGCTCTCGCCGTCCACTGTGCCAATCGTGGTCGGTCGTCCATCGTCCGCCGTCGATTGCAGCACCACGCTTTGCGGCGACGCGGAACGGAGCGAAATATTCGCGGCGGGATACTGATCCTTCATCCAATAATATTTTTCGTCCGAGAAGTGCGCGTCCTGCTCCGCAACCATGAACTGCAAATATTCTTCGAGTAGTTCGTCCGAAATGCCGCCGAAGCCTTCGCCTTTTTTGAATGGCAGTTCGAACATGGCGCAACGCAGATGCTCGAGCAGGATGAGCAAATGATTCGGGTTGACCAATGCCTGCTCCGGCGAACTGCCAAAGAAATAATCTGGATGATGCGCGAGGAACTGGTCGAGCGGATTGGGCGACGCGACAAGAATCGAGGCTGCGGGCGAATCTCCGCGCCCAGCCCTACCTGACTGCTGGCGCGCGCTGGCAATCGTCCCCGGATACCCGACGATAATTGCCGCGCCCAGCCCGCCGATGTCGATTCCCAACTCGAGGGCGGTGGTGGCAACGACGGTTTTGACCGAGCCGTCGCGCAAGCCCTGTTCGATTTCACGCCGCTGGTGGGGAAGGTAGCCGCTGCGGTAGCCGCGGATTGGTAAATGGGTCATGGTGGATGGAGAATGGTTTGTTGGGGAGCGTCCATTAACCATTTTCCATTCTCCGCCCTCTTGAAGATAGGTCAAAATAATTTCAACACTTCTTCTCGTTCTGGCAAAGACAATGGATTGAATATCATGCTTGAAGAGATCGATGGCAAGGCGCACGCTTTCGAGCAGGCTGCTTTTCCGCAGACCAAGCGCGGGGTCGGTGACGGGCGGATTGTAAATAATGAA
>CAILWD010000605.1 GCA_903837815.1 uncultured Chloroflexota bacterium
AAATTTGCGAAAGTTTCCAGCCGCTGACATCCTCGCCAAAGACGAGAACTTTTCCGCTCATCTCCCCTTTGTAGGAGCGCGGGATCAACCCATTGATACAGCGAATCAATGTGGTCTTGCCGCATCCGCTGGCGCCTGCAATCAGCAGCACTTCGCCCGGAGCGGCGGTGAATGAAAGGTTGTGAATTGCCGCCCCCTGGCGGTCACGATATCGAAAGGACAGGTTGTCTACAACAAGTGGGAGTGAAGTGGATGTCATAACGCCGATATTATCTATTCGTCAATGAAGGCTGTCAAGTGGGATATATAACCAATCTTGAATCAAAAAAATCACCCACAAGCGGGGTGACTTTTGAAAAAACCACATTTCAAAAAAAGATCTACTCTGGAACCACTCTGGGGAAAATCACCAGAAATTCCGCGCCCTTCCCCACTTCCGACTTTAATTTGATTTCGCCCTTGAAAGCATTGACCACCAAATTATGGACAATGGCAAGACCAAGCCCGGTACCGCCCGAGTTCCTGCCGGTGGTGTAAAAGGGTTTGAAAATTTGAGCCTGATCTTCCTTCGAAATTCCCCGCCCATGATCTTTCACCCCCAGGCAATAATGGTCATCATCTTCCATGCAGACGGTCACATCCACAACGCCGCCGACGCCTTTGGGATACGCGTACCGCTCCGCGTTCGTCAACAGATTAATCAACACCTGCGCGATGAAACTTCGATACCCCACCCACTTGCGCTGGTCGGGCGTCAGCTTATTGTGGAATCTGACCAGAATCTGGCTGCGATTCAAACTGACCCGCACCAGCCCAATCGTGTCTTCGATTGCCTCGACGATATCGAATGACTCTTTTTCATCCTGCAACTGATTGGCTGAAATCTTCTTGAAATTCTGAACCAGTTGCTGGGCGCGTTCCACGTTGAGGCGCATCAGTTCCAGCGGCTCTGCAATATCAGCAGCGCGACGGATGGTCAATTCCAATGGAGCGGCAAGTTCCCGCGCCATGATGTTAACTGCGGTATTGATAACGCTCAAGGGGGTGTTAATGTCGTGCGCCACGCCCGCAACCATCTGGGTCAACGCGCGTTGCTTCTCCGCCTCCATCTGCGAAGCCAGCATCCGCTGTGATAAAACCTCCCTGAAACCAAGTTCGGTCGCAACGCGCGCCTGTTCGTCCATCGCCAGAAAAACATTCAGCACATGTTCGGGGTCGGTATCGCGGATCAACCTCAAAAGCATCGCGCGGTCGATCATCAACAAATCCGAATCCCATATCGTTATCGTTGTAACACGGCTGGATTCGCCGCGCAGCAAGCCAAGTTCGCCAAAGATCCGTCCTGCTCCAATCTCTCCGTAAGCATAAGTCCTCCCTGTGCTATCTTCGCCCTCAACCCGCACGCCGCCCTTGAGAATCAGAAACATGGCAGCGGGATACTCCCCCTGCTTGAACACGACCTGATTTGCCCCGAGCGAGACAACCTGCCCCGCCCCGGTAACACCTCGCAATTGGTCGGGGGTAAGCGACGTCAAAAGAGAAAAGTCTTTTAGCGACGAAGTTGTAAGTGAGTTCTTTTTTTCTATCATGGAAAAATTTTCAATGAAAAGCCGCCGCCAAAGGAAACCATTGATGCAATATTTACCAATTCTAAATCTTTTCCCTGCGACGCTCCATTCTGCAACTTTTTTAACAGGAAAAAATCACGCGCTACCGACCGTCTCCATCAACGCCTCATAATTCGCGGGAATGATTTTCGGAGATTTGAACGACTCGGTGATGATGGACGGGTCCTTCATCCCATGACCTGTGCAAACGACGACGACCTTCCGCCCCTTCACACTCAACCCTTTGGCTGATTCTGCAATCAGACCCGCCAGCCCCGCCGCCGAGGCAGGTTCGACCCACACACCTTCCGAAGCAAGAATTTTTTGGGCGGATAAAATCTCCCCGTCTGAAACTGCGATGATTTTCCCGTTGGATTCTTGCGCCGCTTCGAGCGCCTGCTCACCGCGAGCGGGTTTGCCAATGCGGATGGCTGTTGCCACCGTCTCAGGCTTTTCGACAGGATGACCCAGCACCAGCGGAGCCGCTCCCGCCGCCTGCACGCCCAAAATCTGTGGCAGTCCTTTTTGATACTGTTTGAAACCCGCCCAGTACGAGGTGATGTTGCCCGCATTGCCAACGGGCAGGCAAAGCCAGTCGGGAGCGGAGCCAAGCACATCGCAAATCTCGAAAGGTGAAGTCTTCTGCCCTTCGATGCGGTACGGATTGATGGAGTTGACCAGCGCAATCGGTGTCTTCTGCGTAATTTCCACAACCAGAGTCAGCGCGTCGTCAAACGAGCCTTGAATCTGAATCACTTCCGCGCCGTAGGCAATGGCGCCAGCCAGTTTTCCCGCCGCAACCTTCCCTTCGGGAATCAGCACAATGGAACGCAATCCAGCCCGAGCCGCGTACGCCGCCGCCGAAGCCGCCGTGTTCCCCGTCGAAGCGCAGATCACGGTCTGCGCCCCGCGTCCGACAGCCTCGCTGATGGCGGCGGTCATGCCGCGATCTTTGAACGAGCCAGTCGGGT
>CAILWD010000606.1 GCA_903837815.1 uncultured Chloroflexota bacterium
CGACTCCTTCTTCATCATCGCGGACCTGCACACGCTGACCACCAAACCCGAACGCGAATACATCAAAGAGATTCCAACTTTCATCCGTGAAATTGTGTTGGATTATCTCGCCGTCGGCATTGACCCGAACGTCAGCACCATTTTTGTGCAGTCGGCTGTGCCCGAAACCTTCCAGTTGAATCTTCTCTTTGAAATGCTCGTCACTGTTCCACGCCTCGAACGTATGCCCACGCTCAAAGACATGGCACGCGACGCCAACATGGACTCCATGCCATTTGGTCTGCTCGGCTATCCCGTCTTGCAAGCCGTGGACATTCTCCTTCCGCGCGCGCAAGCCGTCCCTGTTGGGCGCGACAATCAATCACATGTCGAACTCGCTCGCGAGATGGCGCGTCGCTTCAACAACCTCTACGGTGACGTCTTCCCCGAACCCGAACCCATCATCGGTGACGTTCCACTTTTGGTTGGTACAGACGGACAAAGCAAAATGTCCAAGTCGCTCAACAACGCCATCTATCTCTCTGACGATGCGGAGACGGTCAAGCAAAAGGTAATGAACATGTACACCGACCCAAAGCGACTCCGCGCCACCGACCCTGGGACGGTCGAAGGCAACCCCGTCTTCATCTACCACGACGCATTCAATCCCTCCTACGCCGAAGTGGACGACCTCAAGGAACGCTACCGCCAAGGCAAAGTCGGCGATGTGGAAGTCAAAGAAAAGCTTGCCCGCGCCATCAACAACTTCCTCGAACCCATCCGCGAAAAACGTGCCTACTTCCTTGCCCATCCCATGATTCCCCGCGACGTCCTCGCCAACGGCATCCGTCGCATGCAAGCCGAAGCCAAACAGACAATGGAACTCGTCCGCGAGAAAACAGGCTTGTCCTACTCGCTCGATCTGTTTGCGGATGAATTGGATATTTTTGGGAACGAAGATTGACCATCGACCATAGACGACAGACCATGGATGTTCTTCCATCGTCTATCGTCTGCCGTCCATCGTCACTCCTAGGAGAAATAAGATGTTAGTACTCATAGATAACTACGATTCATTTACTTATAACTTGGTGCAATACTTCGGCGAACTCGGTGCGGACATTCGTGTCTATCGCAACGACCAGATCTCGCTGAACGAACTCATTGCTCTCAAGCCCGACCACCTTGTCATCTCCCCAGGTCCAGGCGAACCGCTTAAAGATGGTGGTGTCTCGCCCGAAGCCGTCAAATACTTCACGGGCAAAGTCCCCGTTCTGGGAGTTTGCCTCGGGCATCAATGCCTCGGCGCCATCTACGGTGGCAAAGTGGACCGTGCTCCGCGTCTCATGCACGGCAAGACCTCGCCCGTCAAACACAATCAGCAGGGCATCTTCAAAGATATCCCGACTCCCTTTGAAGCCATGCGCTATCACTCGCTCGTCGTCTACGAACCGATTCCCGCCGAACTTGAAGTCATCGCCCAAACCGACGAAGGCGAAGTGATGGGACTCAAACACAAGCAACACCCGACCTACGGCGTGCAGTTCCACCCCGAGTCGATTCTGACCGAGCACGGTAAGCAACTGCTCAAAAACTTCCTCGATATCAAAATCGCCCCGCCGCCAACGACCGAACCCGTCATGCTCAAGCCGTTTATTGCCAAAGTCATCAACCGCACAGACCTGACCGACCTCGAAGCCGAAGAAGCGATGACCGTCATCATGACAGGCGGCGCAACCCCCGCACAGATCGGCTCGTATCTCACTGCCTTGCGCATGAAAGGCGAGACCATCCCCGAGATTACAGGCTCCGTCCGCGCCATGCGTAACGTCGCGGTGAAGGTCAACGTCAACTCAACCGACCCCATCTACGACATCGTCGGTACAGGCGGCGACGGCGCGCACACTTTCAACATCTCCACAGCAGCTGCTTTCGTCCTCGCAGGCACAGGACGCAAAGTCGCCAAGCATGGCAATCGCGCCGCGTCCTCTCAATGCGGCAGCGCGGACGTTCTCTCCGCGCTCGGCGTCAACCTCGACCTCACGCCCGACCAAGTCACCGCAGCCATCGAGCAGGTTGGCATCAGCTTCATGTTTGCCCCTAAGTTTCATCCTGCCATGAAATACGCTGTCGGTCCGCGCAAAGAGATGGGGCAGCGTACCATCTTCAATGTCCTTGGTCCGCTCACCAATCCCGCGGGCGCGCGCATCCAACTCACGGGTGTCTATGACGCCAAACTCACTGAGCCGCTCGCGCACGTGCTCAAAGAACTCGGCAGCCAAGCCGCGCTCATTATCCACGGCGCCAACGGTCTCGACGAACTCAATCCCACGGGCGTCAAC
>CAILWD010000607.1 GCA_903837815.1 uncultured Chloroflexota bacterium
ATTCATCCTTCGTCAACTCGGCAATCGGGGTGGAGGTAAATTCGGTCGGCGATTTTTTGTACTCATAGGCGATGTAACCGAATGCCCCGTCCAACACGTTGTAGAGCAGGGCGGTCAAACTGACAATGGCAATCAACAACGCCGAAAGAAAAATCCCCTGCCAAAGGTTGGCAACGAAATACCGGGCGCGGGTCAGTTTGTTGAAATCTTCATCTTGCGGATACGGATTACTCATATTGCTCCCTAAAACGCTTCACCACCCACTGACTGATGAGATTCAGGACAAGGGTCACGAGGAACAACATCAAGGCGATGGCAAACAGGCTGGTGTAATCAATCGAATTGTAGGATAAATCCCCGCCGCTGATTCGGGCGATGTGACCCGTCATCGTTTCGGCGGCTTCGAGCGGATTGAACGAAAAATTGGGACCCGAGCCTGCGGCGACAGCGACAATCATCGTCTCCCCGACAGCGCGTGAAATGCCGATGATGACAGCCGCGCCAATTCCCGAAAGGGCGGCGGGCAGCACCACCTGGGCGCTGGTCTCGAACTTGGTCGCGCCCATCGCGTAGGCTCCCTCTCGTAAGGCACGCGGCACGGCGCTCAAGGCGTCTTCACTCATCGAAGAAATCAGGGGCAGAATCATAATCCCCATCACCAGCCCCGCCGACAGCATGTTATAGACCTGAATCCCGTCTCCGAAAATCGTCTTCAAAATCGGCGTCACAAAAAGCAGGGCAAAGTATCCGTACACCACAGTCGGAATGCCCGCCAGAATTTCCAAAATCGGTTTAAGGATGGACCGCGCCTTCGGGGAGGCGTACTCGCTCAAATACACAGCAGACGCCAGCCCCAGCGGAAGCGAAATCAAAATGGCGATGGAACTGGTGACAAGCGTCGCCGATACCAGCGCCCAAATGCCGTATTGACCAATCCCCGGCTGCCATTTGGTCGCGCCGAGGAATTTTCCCAATGTCACATCGGGGTCGTTGAAAAATAGCAGGGCTTCCTTGCCCAGTTCGTAAACAATGGCAAGCGTGATAAAAATGGACAAAATCCCAGCCAAAAACAGCAGGGATTGAATCAGGCTTTCGCCAAGGCGGGGTCTTTTGGATAGGTCGAGTTGACGCATGTTGGAATTCGACGATAGACCGTGGACGGCAGACCATCGTCCACCGTCCACGGTCAAAATATTTACTTGGCAATCGCCGCAGTCAGGGCGTCCATGGAAGCCTGGAAAGCGTCAGCGGGGGCGGGAAAGTAGCCCACGTCCACGATGTTGTCGTTGACATTGCTCAGGTAGAAGTAGAGGAACGCGGCAACCTGGGGCTTTTCAGCGAGGATTTTTGCGTCGGAGTAGATGAACAGCGGGCGGGCGAGGGGATATTCGCCAGCGTCTACAGCCGCCTGGTTGGGTTCGACATCGTCGATGGCAATCGCCTTCAATGCGCCTGAATTCTCGGTGAAGTAGGCAAAGCCGAAGTAACCGATGGCGTAGGTGCTGCCTTCCACACCCTGCACGAGGACGTTATCGTCTTCCGAGAACTGCGCACCTTCGAGACCGAGCAGTTTTTCTTCGGCGCCCTTCACATCATCCTTGTCATCCACTTTGGGGAGGACTTTGGCGGCAACCGCTTCAATAAAGTAGTCGAAGGTGCCGCTGTCCGCACCGGGGGAGTAGACTTCGATGGCTTCGGCGGGGAAGGAGGGGTCAACCTGATTCCAGGTCGTGAATTCGCCGGTAAAAATCTTGCCAAGTTGTTCCTTGCTCAGGCTGGTGACGAAGTCGTTTTCGGCGCTCATCACCACCGCGAGGGCGTCGGTGCCAACGCGAAATTCAATCGGTGCGCGGTCAATCGCGGCGCAAGATTCAACTTCGCCGTCTTTGATGGCGCGGGAGGCGTTGGCGATGTCGGTCTCGCCAGCCACGCAGAAGCGCTCGAAACCAGCGCCAGAGCCGATGCTATCGACGGTCACGTTGCCAGCGAAGCCTTCCTGCTGGAAGAGTTCAGCCATGCGCTCGGAGAGCGGGAACACGGTCGAGGAACCGGCGGTCACGACATCGCCTTCCACGGCGTCGGGGGCGTACATTGCCATCGGGTCTTCCGGGGCAGCTTCGGTGGGAACAGCGGTGGGTTCAACAACGACAGGGGCTTCCGTGGCGGTTGGTTCAACGACCTGGGTTTCAGCGGCGGGAGCGCCACATGCGGCGAGAACAAAGCTCATCGCGATCACAGCAAATACAAACGAACGAACGGGTTTGGACATCTCTTTTTTCTCCTATGATTTTTTATACGCTGGGATGTTACCAACCGGGTCTTAAGGTCAATGGAAGAACAGGTTAACGTCTTGTTAAATAAAATCCCGCCTTTCGGCGGGCGGAACGAAACATGAAAAGGCTTTTATCATACGATGGGGATTTCAAAGTAAAACACGCTGCCCTCCCCCTCCCTGCTGTTCGCCCAAATCCTGCCCCCGTGCGCCTCCACGATGTGCCTGGAGATGGATAATCCCAATCCCGTGCCTGACCCTGTGCGCGACCTGTCGACTCGATAGAATCGTTCGAAGATGCGGGACAGACTCTCCGAGGGGATTCCAACGCCCGTGTCGCGCACCGCAAACACAACCCCGCCCGAAGTTGATTCAGCTCCGAGGGCGATTTCACCCCCAGGCTTTGTGAACTTGACCGCGTTGTGAATGAGGTTCACCAGCACCTGCTCCAACCGGGCTTTGTCCACCCGGACGCTCTGCAAATCGTCGGCGCAATGGACATACAGACGCACCCCAGCCCGTTCCGCCTGTAATTTCATGCGGTCTGCGGCTGAACTCAACAACTTCTTTGGATCGAGAGGCGTGAGGACAAGTTCCACCTGACCGGATTCGATGCGTGAAAGATCGAGCAGTTCCTGCGCCATCTGGGTCAAGGCATCCACTTCGGCGTGGATTCTGCCGAGGAAACGCGGACCAGCCTCGGGGTCGGAGAGCGCGCCGCCTTGCAGGGTTTCGGTCAGGGCTTTGAGCGAGGCAAGCGGAGTCCGCAGTTCGTGTGAAATGTTCGAGATGAAATCCCGCCGCACCGTCTCCAGCCTGCGGACACGGGTCAAATCCTGGGCGAGGAGCAGGCTTCCGCTGGCGTGGGTATCGGGGATGGCGATGATTTGCAGGAACTGACGGCGGGCGGGCAGTTCCACCGATTCGCTTTGCATCTCGCCCGTCTGCTGACAGCGACGCCACGCCTCCACCAGTTGATGGTTGCGCAAGACTTCGATCACACTGCGACCCAAGGCGCTGGAAGTCTCGAACAGTCTTTGCGCGGCAGGGTTCGCAAACTGGATCAAGCCGTTCGCATCCACGATGATGACGCCGTCGGTAAGCTGTTCCAACACGGTTGAGAGGCGCTCGTTTTGGGAGTCTAAAGTCGAAAGTCGAAGGTCAAAGGCCGCTTTGAGAGAAGCAATTGAATTCGACAGGTTTTCGATTTTCTTTACATCACTGGGAAACGGCTTATTATGGACTCGGATTTGATCCGCATAATTGTCAAGCCGCTTTTTTAAATCATAATACTGCCACCCAAACCATATGGCAAGGAGAAAAAAAAGAATTGCCAGATAAACGGGAATTTGCGTCATAGTAAATGGTAATTGGAGATTGGTAATTACCATTTACCAATTACCAATCTCCAAACATCATCCTTCAAACCTGTATCCCCCGCCCCTGACAGTGACGATCCGCTGCGGGCTGGCGGCATCCGCCTCGATCTTTTGCCTCAGCCAGCGGACATGGACATCCACCGTGCGGCTGTCGCCGATGAAGTCCCAACCCCACACGCGTTCCAAAATGAACTCACGCGAGAGCATCTGACGGCGGTGCTCGGCAAAGAAGAGCAGCAGTTCATATTCCTTCGGCTTGAGTTGCAGGGGACTGTCATTCAACATGACTTCGCGGCGGGTGAGGTCGATGACCAGGTTTTCGAACTTCAAAGTTTCATGCTTGGCTTCCACGGCGCTGGACTTCCCCATTTCCTCGCGCAAAAGCCGCGCCCGCCTGAGTTGCGATTTGACCCGCGCCAGCAGTTCGCGCATCGAAAAAGGCTTGGTCAAATAATCATCCGCGCCGACTTCGAGTCCCACCACGCGGTCGATTTCGTCGTCGCGAGCGGTGAGCATGAGGATGGCCGCGCTCATCTCTTTGCGAAGAATGCGCGCGACTTCAAAGCCGTCCATTTCGGGGAGCATGATGTCCAGCACGATCAGGTCGGGTTTCAAACGCCGAGCCGCTTCCAGCGCGGCGCGTCCGTCTCCCACCGTTTCCACCGCATAGCCTTCCTTTTTCAGGTTGTAGGCGAGGGTTTCCTGCAGGGAAAGTTCATCTTCGACAATGAGAATGGTTTCCGTCATTGATGGGAATATATCACAAAGGAGGATTCGTCTGTTAAGGGGATGTTAAAGTTTCAAAGGCTACTCGATGGTCTCTCGAAGTTTATGTGCCAACTTCCCGAATCGCGGGGTGTAGCGAATGTCATCATTACGCGGACGGGGGAGGTCGACCTTCATTTCCAGCTTGATCCTGCCGGGGCGCTGGGTAAGGACAAGCACATCGTCCGCTAAAAACAAGGACTCGTTGATCGAATGTGTCACCATGATGACCGTCTTTTGTTTTGCCTGCCAGATGCGTGAAAGCTCCACCCACATGCGCTCGCGGGTCATCGCATCCAATGAGGCAAAAGGCTCATCGAGCAGGAGCAGGTCCGGGTCGTGTACAAGGGCGCGGGCAATCCCCACGCGCTGCGCCATTCCGCCGGACAACTCGCGGGGGAGTGAAGACTCGAAACCGCTCAACCCGACCAGTTCGATCATCTCCCGCACTTTGATTCGCGCCGCAGTCTCGTCCATGCCTTCCAGTTCGAGCGGCAGTTTGATATTGTCCATCACCGTGCGCCAGGGCATGAGACTTGCCTGTTGGAAGACCATTCCGATTTTGGGCTGTTGGCTGTGGATGAAATCCACCTGCCCTGCAGATGGCTTTAGCAAGCCGGCAAGGATTCTTAGCAGGGTGGTCTTGCCCGAACCCGACGGTCCGAGAAAGCAGATGAAATCGCGTGGACAAACCTCGAACGAAATATCGTCGAGCGCGCGCAGTCCGCTGTTGTTATCGGGGAAGACAACGGAGAGGTTTTTGACGGTGAGGATGGGAGTTGATTTCATCGTTATTTTATCGCGAGGGGCGCAAAGCGATTTTTCCTTCGCGACCTTTGCGCCCTTCGCAGTTGATGGTTTTACGGTACGAACTCGTTGGTAAATGCCTTGCTCAAATCCAGCTTTTCGGAAATCAAGCCCATTTCGAGCAAAACGTTTTGCATGTTTTCCCACGCCTGCGGATCGGAATAGCCAGGGCGCTCAGCCTTCCACATTTCCGCCGAAGTGGCAAGGATCTTCATTTGAATGGTCTTATCGAGGTCGGCGTGATTGGGAATGTGGTTTGCGCTCAGGTCGTATACTTCGTCGGGATGCTCGATGGTGTACTGCATTCCCTTGACGAAGGCTCCCACAAAAGCCTTCACCAGTTCCGGGTCTTCGGCAATGACCTTCTCGCTGGCGAGGATTCCGTTCGACGCAAGTTGGACATAATCCGCCACGCGTAGTTCGGTCACATCGAACCCCCGCGCCCTCAACTGGATCGGCTCGTTGGCGGCATAACCGACAACGGTATCCTGCTTGCCGGCGGCGAACAACTCCACCTGATTGAAGCCGATCTCCTCCAAACTCACATCCGATTGTGTTAGACCGGCGGAAAACAACAGGGCTTGCAGACCGATATAGTTGGCGCCAAATAAACCGGGCAGTCCGATCCGCTTGCCTTTCAAATCCTGCGGACTGGCAATTCCAAGGTCACTCTTCGAGACCACTGAAATCGGATATTGCTGATACCAGGCGGCGACGTAGGTCACGGGGATGCCCTGCGCCCGCGCCAACAGAACCTGTTCACCCGAGACCACCGCAAAAGGCAGTTCGCCCGCGCCGACCAGTTTTACGCCGTCGGTCTCGAAGGAATAATCGAACTCGACCTCCATGCCTGCATCCTTGAAAAAGCCTTTTTCGACAGCGGCGTACAAAGGCGCAAACTGGATATTGGCGATATATCCCAGCGGCAGGCGGACCTTGGTCAGGGATTCTTCCTGTGGCTGCGGGCTGCTACAAGCCGACAAGCCAAGGGTCAAAACGAGCAAAAGTAAAATGATTTTTTTCAACATTGTGTTCTCCTTTTTTTCTCGTCCTTCGACCATGCTCAGGACGAGGTTTGTTGCCATTTCAAGAACCTTCTCTCCAACAGGGTGACGACGCCATATAACGACAACGCCAACACAACCAGCATGATGACCGCCACAAAGACCATGGACGTGTCGAACTGAAAGTCGCCGATCTTCAACAGGAAGCCGAGTCCGGCTTTGGCGTCCACCAATTCCCCGACGATGGCGCCGATGACCGAGAGAGTCGCGCCGATGCGAAGTCCGCCCAAAAGCACGGGCAGGGATGCGGGTACTTCAAGTTTGAACATCACCTGCCACCGCGAGGCGCGCAGGGAGTTCATCATGTCGTACAACGCGGGCGGGACGGCGCGGATGCCAAGAACGGTATTCACCAGCACCGGAAAGAAGACGATCAACGCGCAGATGATGACCTTGGAGATGATCCCATGTCCAAGCCAGATGACCAGCAGGGGCGCAATGGCAATGATGGGAATTGCCTGACTCGCCACCAGATACGGTTGGAGGATTTTCTCCAGCGAACGCGATTTAGCAATTCCATATCCAAGCACAGTGGCAAGCGTCACGCCGACCAGCAAGCCAAGCAACACCTCCAGCAGGGTGACGCCGGTGTGATAAATCAGGCTTCCATCGGCAAGCGACTCGACCAGACGTGTCAAAACGTCGGTTGGAGCAGGCAGGATGAAGCGCGGCAATCCGCTTGCGCGCACAAAGAATTCCCAGGCAAAGACGCCGAGAACGACGGAAAGAATTCCAAGCCAGCGGGAGAATGATTTTTTCATGGGAATAAAAAACGCCTCGCAAGAATCAACTGCGGGGCGTGAAGTCAGGCACAGGCGGAATCCAGGGCGGATTGACTTCAAAAACGCCCCGAAAACATTAACTGTTTTCGGGGCGTGAATCCGCGCAAAGACCCAACGGCCCTGACGTGATCACCTTCTATTATCCAGACTATACTGTCGGCTTCGGAATTTCACCGAATCATGCCCGCTTTTTGCGGTGCCCATTTCCCAAAGGAGAAATTGTCACTGCCCAAAGAGGCTCGTGGGCTTTACCACCGATCGGGAATTCAAATGCGCATGGCGCAAATGTCACCCTGCCCCGAAGGTTTATTCGATTGTTTGGTAGGATGTTATGCTTTGACGATGCAGTCCACAGGGCAGACTTCAACACACTTGGGCGCATCGAAGTGACCTTCGCACTCGACACAGGTGACGGGGTCAATCACGTAGATGTCACCATCGGTGATGGAATTGGTGGGGCATTCCGGAAGGCAGGCGCCGCAGGCAATGCAGTCTTCGAGGATTTTCATAGCCATGGTATAGTTTCTCCTTGATTATGTTGGATGTATAACGTGTTGGATTCTAACATACTGCAGATTAAAGATACTAGATGGATGTAGTCAGGTTTAGTGACAAATGTCACCGGTTTAGGAGATTTTGTAATGAGGGAAAGGCGGAGATCCTGCGGCGCTGGCGGCGGTATAATTCTGAAAATCCTTCGCCAGAGGTGACCCATGACAGAGTTAGCCATTCATCCGCTCAACGCGGAACATAGAATGTTGCGCGATACAGCGCGCGATTTCGCTCAAAAAGAGATTGAGCCGGTTGCGGCGGCATTCGACGAAAGCGGGGAATTTCCCCACGTCACGGTCAAAAAGATGGGGGAACTGGGCTTCATGGGTATCGAAGTCCCGGAACAATTTGGGGGCGCGGAGATGGACCCGCTCGCCTATGTGCTGGCGCTGGTGGAAATCTCCAAAGCCGATGCCTCACACGGCGTCATCATGTCGGTCAACAACTCGTTGTACTGTCACGGCGTTTTGCACTTCGGCGCCGAAGAACAAAAGCGGAAGTTCATCACCCCCGTTGCATCGGGAGCCGCCATCGGCGCTTACTCGCTGACCGAACCTCAAAGCGGGTCCGATGCGGGCGCAATGAAAAGCCGCGCCACGCGCGATGG
>CAILWD010000608.1 GCA_903837815.1 uncultured Chloroflexota bacterium
AATCTCGGAACCGTCCGCGCAGACCGCCGCGTTGTTCGACATGTTCTGCGCCTTAAACGGAGCGACTTTGATTCCGCGTCGCGCGTAAATTCGACAGAGCGCGGTCACGAGCAGACTCTTGCCAGCGGAGGAACTTGTCCCTTGAACCATCAATACTTTTGCGGTCATTTGATTTTCTCCAGACAAATCAACCACAGATGAACGCAGATGGACACAGATGTTTGATAAAAAATCCCTTTCATCTGTGTTTATCTGTGGTCAATCTTATTCGACGGTTTTCGCGATAGCGGATTCCACGCTTTCTTTGGCGCGGACTTGGGCAGGTGGCTTGTGTCGTTGAGCGAATTCAAAATCGCGCCAGCAGGATAAAAGGCAACTTCCGAAAGTGAGGCGGTGGAAAGATGAAACTGCCAGTACATCGTGGGCGGGAGTTTGAGAGCGAGACAAATCAAGGTTTGCAGCACGCCACCGTGAGCGACGATCAGAATTCTTTGGTCTTGATGTTTCGCGCGGAGTTCATCCAGGATGAATTGGACTCGTTCGGCAAGTCCTTCGAGAGTCTCGCCGTGGGGCGGGGCGTTCTTGAAAATATCCGCTTCCCATGCCGCGAGCGTTTCGGGATGTTTGGCTTTGATTTCGTCGTAGGTCAAGCCTTCCCAATCGCCGAAGTTGACTTCGCGCAGGCGCGGGTCGGGGTGGATTGGCGACGCGCAAATTATTTTTGCAGTTTCGGTTGCACGTTGCAGGTCGCTGGTGTAAACGGCGTCGAATGTCTCGGCAGCGAGTCGCTCCGCGAGAGCGGCAGCTTGTTTGCGTCCCGTTTCGTTGAGCGGGATGTCGCTTTGACCTTGAAAGCGTTGTTCGAGGTTCCAGTTGGTTTGTCCGTGGCGGATGAGGAGAAGGTTCATGGGGAAAGGATGAAAAAGAAAAGGGCGGCAAAGGTGACTGAAAAGTATAAAAGGCGACGGGCGCGGGATATGTCTTTGGCAGAGGGAAGTTGCAGTCCCTTGCCAAGAGCATAGTGGTTGATTTTTTCGAGTTCCACGCCAAGCGCGCCCGCCATCGCACTCATCGGAATACCCGCGTTCGGGCTGGCGGTTTGACTTGAGTCTTGCCACATGATTTTCCATGCTTGCGAAAGACTCGCCCTGCAAAATGGCGCGGACAACACGATGAACAATCCAGCCAGTCGCGCGGGGATGAAGTTTAGCAGGTCGTCCAGCCGCGCGGGGATTTTGCCAAGCCATTCGCGTTCTTCGTCGTGATAGCCAAGCATTGAGTCGGCGGTGTTAATGAAGCGATAGGCAAAGGCGGCGGGCAATCCGCCGAGGGCAAAGAAAAACAACGGGGCGACGATTCCATCCGACGAGTTTTCCGCAACGGATTCAATCGCGGCGGCTGAGACTTTGGATTCGTCCAGTTCGGATGTGTCGCGGCTGACAAGATGCCAGGAAAGCAATCGTCGCGCTTCGGGCAGGTTTCCCGCTTGGAGCGCAGATTGAACGTCACGGGCGGCGCGGTCAAGTCCGCGGAGGGAAATGGTGAGTTTGAGGAAGAGGGCAGTGAGAATGGTAATTAGTAATTGGTAATTTGTGATGCGGTAAATGAGATTGGTAATTGCCAAGCCTGTGAGAACGGAAAGAGAGATTCCAACGAGAAGGATGAAGACGCCGTAAGTCAG
>CAILWD010000609.1 GCA_903837815.1 uncultured Chloroflexota bacterium
CCGTTTTGGACTGGCTGTTCATCCGAATACGGCGACTTGTGCCAGTGAACCATCACCGTTTCGTCCTCCGCGATCACAGCGCTGACAGAGAATGCTTCCGCCTCAAAAAAGGCGTAGCGCTTCACAAGTTCACATATTTCTGGCGCGAACAGTTCGTCAACCAGGTCGCATCTGCGGTTCAGCAGAACTTCTTCAAAGTAACGGCGGACAATGAGTTTATTGGAATTCGATTGCATGATGTTTCTCACTTGTTGGGTCACAGGACGGCAGATTAAAACAAAGCCGCAGGCGGATTACAGCCTGCGGGGTGGACAAAAAAAATACCGCAGGCTTCGCACCTGCGGTTGGGATTCAAGGGATTGGAACAGTCAAAGGGACGGTTCTAATCTACTCCAGCAGGAGGCGCGCAAAAAATGGTTTGGGGGTTGTTGATGTCAAGTACCATTGGGTCGTGCCTCCTTTCTTGTTGAGATTTGTCGAACGGCGCGGATTTTATACCCTACGCGAAAATGAGTCAAGCATTTTTGCAATGTTTTTAGGGCTTGACGTGCAAGTCGAAAAACTGACTGGCACGCTGCATGAAAGCAAACCACTCGTCGTAAAGGAAGGAATGCTCTTCTCCGTCGTGGGCGTAGAGTTTGGCATCCACACCCGCTTCGACAAAACCTTCGTACATTTTCTTCGACCATTCGGGCGGCGTGCCGGCGGAGGTCTTGCCGTCTTCCGTTCCGTACACGATTTGAATGGGCGCGGTTACAGAATCAAAATGATAGAGTGGGGAGAATTTCTTTAAGGATTCGGGGTCGGCAGAAGCCTCGAAGTAGGGCGTGACCAAATCATCGGGCAGAGTCAATGGCAAAATATCGGAGGAGTTACAGCCCGGAGCCAGTTCGCCCTCGAAGACATCACCCAGACAGCCAGGACCCCAGCGTTCGATGATGTCGGCAAAGTCGGCGCTGACCGAGGAGTACAGAACGGCGGCTTTGATGCGACTTCGCCCTGAGCGTATCGAAGGGTCGATAGTTAACACCTTGAGCGTAACCCCGCCGCCCATGCTGTGCCCCCACATGCCGATTCGCTCCATGTCTGCTTCAGAGAAGGATTCCAGCGCGTTCATCAAATTAATTACATCAATGGCAAGCCCTGAATAAAACAAACTCTCCCCCGTTTCCGCGTCTGCCCAACTCCGATAGTCCGACGAGACGGTGAGATAGCCGCGCTTGTTGAGAAAT
Organism: uncultured Chloroflexota bacterium; assembly: GCA_903837815.1. GTDB lineage: Bacteria > Chloroflexota > Anaerolineae > Anaerolineales > Villigracilaceae > Villigracilis. Next base: position 1,233 of record CAILWD010000609.1, read on the forward strand.
TCCGCGGCGCGGTCTGTGCCATCGCCAGAGGCGAAGACTGTGCGCGAGAAGAATCCATGGTTCATGACGATGACAGGATACGGCGGTTCGCCAATGGTTGGGACTTGTAAAATGCCCGTGACCGTCAAACCGTCGCTGGGATATTCGATCAGGTAGCGGGTGAAGTCTTCGGTTTCGAGTAACGTCTCGCGGATGGTGATTTCTCCACTCTGGAATTTGTGTTTCCGCAAGCCTTCTATGGTGTACGGGTAAAGCGCCTGCTCAGGCGTGCGCGTGGCGGTCGGGGATGGCGCAATGGTCGGCGTGGGCGTATCCGCGACGATGACCACGCTCAACGTGTGGGTTGGGGTCGCGACGGGCGCAGAAGAACACGCAACAAGGAGAATCAAAAGTAAGAAAATAAGGCGCTGTTTCATAAGGTTAGATGTCACCAACTTTGTTTTTTGTTATTTTCTGCAGTTTTCAATTCAAATCGGCAGTCCGTCAAAATATTACGCTCCGCGGAATCCGTCATCAGTGGTTGAGTCCACTAACGATAAACATCAACTGGTGAAAGTCGCCAAGAATTACTCCCCCGCCAGCCGCTTTGCGGTGAAATGATCGGTCACCAGGATATTGACCCAGCGTCCGCGCAGGGCTGCCATAATGGCGGCATATTTGCGGGAACCGCCAGCCACGCCGACAGCGCGGCTGGTTTTGCTTAATTGCTCCAGACTCATCGAGATGACCCGATTTTCCAGCCCAGTTTTTACCAGATTCCCGTTTTGATCGAAGAAACGCATCAGAATATCGCCTGCGGCATTCCGAATCCGCAACAACTCCAATTCTTGGGGAGAGAACACATTGCCGCTTTGTGCCAGCAAGGGAGATGGCTCGATGGCACCGATTCCAACCAGCGCGGTGGTCACATGGTCGAATAATCGAATCGCCTGTTGGGCGACTTCATCCGCCATCAAAACGTCGCGCGCGGCTTCGGTGGCAAGCACTCCCGACACGGGAAGATAAACCGCCTCGCCGTGAACCATTTGCGCCATGCGCGAGGTCAACCGCGTGGCGTGCGCCTCGACCGAGGGGCTGCCGACCCCGCCCAAAATCTGAACCACCTTCACGCCCGGCTTGCGGGGCACGGAATGAAGGGCGTCCACCAAAGCCAGCAGAGTGGAATTCCACGAGGAAATCCCAATCACCTCGTTCGGGCGGATTGCGGATTCGAGGTAATAGGCGGCGGCAGCGCCCAGG
>CAILWD010000610.1 GCA_903837815.1 uncultured Chloroflexota bacterium
GAGAAAAAAGTAATCGAGCGCACCCAGCAACTGCACAGGGTCAACGAACTGGGACGAATCATCACCACCATCCTCGACCCCGATGACTTGTTGACACGCGCCGCTCACCTGATCAGCGATGAATTCGAGTGTTACTACACGGCAATCTACCTGACGGATGCCAACGGACAATGGGCTGAATTGAAGGCAGCCACCGGCGAGGCAGGCAGGGTGCTGCTCGAAAACAAACACCATGCCGATGTAAACGGGAGCGGGCCAGTCGGCACAGCAATCCGCACCAAACAAGTCTGCATTGTTTCGGACGCGGCAGCCGAGCCGGTACGGACGGAAAACCCCGCCCAGCCGTTCACCCGCTTTTCGTGGCATGGCATTTCAATCTCCACGCAGTTTACACGAACGGATAATCCCCTGCTGCCGAACACCCGATCCCAGATCACATTGCCGCTCATCATTGGCGAACGCGTCATTGGCGCGCTGGAAATGCACTCATTGAAGGAAAATACATTCTCCCAACAGGATGCCGATACATACCAGAACATGGCAAACCAGGTGGCAATTGCGCTGGAAAATTCACGCCTGTTCAATGAAGCACAGCAAAGCATCCGCGAAATGAGCGCAACCCAACAGCAGTATCTTCATGGGGCGTGGCAGTCCCTCACCGAGGAACAAAACTTTGAGTACACGCTTGGCAACGACGAACTGCCCGGACAGTCCATCGAAGTCCCCCTGAGCTTGCGCGACCAGATCATTGGGCAGATCAACCTGTCTGCCGAGGATTGGAGTCCCGAGCAAAAATCACTGATCGAAGCGATTGCATCACAAGCGGCACTGGCACTGGAAAATGCCCGCCTGGTGGAGGAAAGCCAGTCCGTAGCGACGCGCGAGCGCCTCGTCAACGAAGTCACCGCCAAGATATGGTCAGCCCGCACCATGGACAGCATCCTACAGACAACGGTGCGCGAATTGGGACGCTCACTCGAAGCTGCCGAAGTCAACATAGAACTATTCACGGGTGAACAAAATGAATAACAACCCGTCTATGCAGCCCATAAAACCTTTCGACTATCGTGGATGGCGTGAAAACTTTATCAACGCCATCCTGCGAATTATCTGCACCCTGGGAGTTGCCCTGATTGCATTTTCATTTTCAACGGCGACCAGCACAGATCGGGTTTTGTTCATTGGATTCTATATCGTCCTGTTGGGAATCACCCTGGCGCCTGTAAAGTATGAAGTACGCGCTTTTACCCTGCTCTTTATAAGCTATGCCATCGGCGTGAATTCGATCCTTGCCTGGGGGCCCTGGCTCGACGGAAGCGTCTTTTTCATTGCCTTTATTGCGCTGGCTGGCTTGCTATTTGACCAGCGCCTCGATTTGGTCGCGCTGGGTCTCAGCATTTTCACCTTTTTGGTAATTGCAACACTGCAACAACTCAACATATACCAGCTACAGGCGGCCGACGTACCCGGCACGCTATGGCGCGACTGGGGCGCTTACGTCGTCAACTTTTCCATCATCAGCGTCATTCTCATCAGCGCGATCCACCAACTCAAGCGCGAATTTTCACACGTAACTGACAACATGCAAAACGCGCTGGAAACGCTTGCGAATATCCGCTCGGAACTGGAAAAGAGGGTGAGTGAACGGACCGACGAACTGGAAGCCCAGACGACCCAACTACGTTCCTCCGCCGCAATCTCCAGGACAATCGCCGAGATGCAAAACATCTCCGAACTCATGGAAACGACAGCCAGGCTGACGTCGGAGAGATTCGGCTATTATCATGTGGGTTTGTATTTGCTCGACGACCAGAAAAGAAACGCATTCCTGCAAGCCGCCTCTTCCACAGAAGGGAAACAACTGGTTGGGCAGGGATTCCGCATAGAACCGGACAGGCTCAACCCGGTTCATCGCGTCGTGGAAGGGAACCGCTTATATCTCGCGTCGGATGATGATCCGGGCAGTTTTGTCCGCGACGGCAACTTTCCGCTTACGCGTTCGCGCATGATTCTGCCGCTGACCGTGCGCGGCGATGTGATTGGCATTATGGATATACACGCAGACAACCCTCGCGCGTTTAACATGCAGGATGCCGAAACCGTACAAACGCTTGCCGATCTGGTGGCAATCTCCATAGATAACGTCCGCTTGATCGATGAAACGAAGAATCTGGTCCGCCAACTGGAGGCTTACACCTCTGCGCAGACGCGTGAAAGTTGGGCAAAATTTACAAGCCGGAACAGACCCGCTTATCAGTATACGCCCGCCGGGGTACGCCCCCACTTCACCGGCGCCAAAACCAACAAGGAAGGCGGGGATGGGTTAAAGGTTCCGCTTACATTACACGGACAACACATCGGCGCCATCACGCTGAAGAGAAAAGGCATGGCGGTTGGCTGGTCTGAGCGCGAACGCATTCTGGTCGAAAAGGTTGCAAACCAGGTGGCGCTTGCGCTCGAGAACAGCCGCCTTGTGGACGAGACCCAAAAAAGAGCTTTGCGCGACCAGGTCATCGCAAACATTTCGGGCCGAGTCCGCGAAACCCTGAATATCGAATCCGTGCTTCAAACAGCCGCAACCGAATTGCGCAAGGCTTTCGACTTAAAGGAAGCGGAGATCAGCATTGGCACCTTCCAAACGGAGGGTTCTTCCGCCCCAAAGCCACTGCCCCATCTGGATTAAGGCTATGAAAATGACCAGCGCGAAAACTCAAAGAGGCGTTTTGTGAGTCAACTTAGAAGCCCCATCACCTGGCGGTTAGCCGTATTATTCCTGTTCTTATCGCTGATCCCGATCAGCATTATTTATATTTTCGTACAACGCCAGGTGCGCAATAGCCTTATCGAGACTCAGGCACACATCGTGGCAAGTCATGCCCAGATCTATTTTGCAAGCATAAACGAAGAGCCGGGCGAAGAGCAGGAAATCACCGAAAGCATGACGAACACCACCAAGGGCGAAGAATACTACCTGATTGCCGGAAATGGGACCTACCTGGCGCACTCCGACCGCAACAAAATCGGAAAAACAGCGCTCGAAGACTTTAGCCTGGACACCCTGCAATCCCTGCTCGCCGGCGAAACCACCAGCATCATAGATACCGAGAATGGATTGCTGATCGGCTCATACCGAAATTCACTCACCTCGCCAGTGGCAGTGACCGTGGGAAGCATCGAGCAAAAGACCGCCGAATTCGACGCCCTGATTCGTAATCTTTTAATTCAATTATCCCTTGCGTTACTTGGCACTTCGGCCATCGGCGGCGCGGCAGTCCTCCTTACCCTCCGTCCCCTGGTGGGACTCGCCAATTATGCCAATGAAGTCGGCAGGGGAAATCTCGACTACCAATTCGACGACCGAAGACTGCGCGGCGAACTCGCCATCCTCGCCAAAAGCCTTAGAACCCTGACCACGAACGTGCAAACCTCGATCGCGTCTCTCGAGAACCGCGTCAAAGATCGCACCAGCGAACTGGAACGCCGCAGCAAACTATTAAAAGCAGTTGCCGATGTAGGCAAAGCGGTTACATCCTTCCGTGACCTGACCGAACTCCTGCAACAAACCACATATCTTATCCATGAGAACTTTGGATACTATCACGTCGGCATCTTCCTGCTTGACGAGCGCAAGGAATATGCGGTATTGAGCGCCGCGAATAGCGAAGGTGGGCGGCGGATGCTTGACAGGAGACACCAACTCAGGGTTGGAGAAACCGGCATCGTTGGATACGTCACTCGAAACGTGAAAGCCCGAATTGCGCTGGACGTTGGCAAGGATGCTGTATTCTTCGACAATCCAGACCTGCCGCAGACTCGTTCTGAAATGGCGCTTCCATTGGTTGTTGGCGGGCAGGTTCTCGGTGCATTGGATGTACAAAGCACAGAACCCCAGGCGTTTTCCGAAGAGGATATTTCCACTCTGCAAATTCTTGCCGAACAGATCGCCATTACCATTCAGAATGCGAATCTTTATAATGAAACAAAGAAGGCATTGGACGCGGCGCACATGAGCTACGCGGAACAAAGCCGCGAAGCCTGGAGCAAAATCCTGCGCAACCAACCGCGTGTGGGCTTCCTTGCCACCCCCCCGGAGACAGTGCAAGTCCACCCCGAGCAAATTGATCCCCATCTCGCAAAATCATTCGAGACCGGAGATGTTGTATATGGGAGCGATGGGCTGACCATCAGCGTGCCGGTCAAAGTGCGCGGCCAGGTCATTGGCGCCATCCGCCTGAAAAAATCCGAAATCGCGGAAGCCTGGACACAAGACGAGACCAACCTGGCACTGGTGTTATCCGACCAGTTGAGTGGCGCTCTGGAAAGCGCGCGCCTCTATAAAGAGTCTCAACAGTTGGCGGCGCGGGAATCTCTGATCTCGGACATGTCGGCACGCATCAGCGCCGTTTCTCAAACCGATGCCATCCTGCGCGAGACTGTGCAGGAACTGGGGCAAACCATCGGAAACGCCTCCATCACCTTCCAGTTGTTGGACTCGTTTAGCGGGCAGAGACCACCCAAAGACGGCAAGGAAATCCCCATCGCCATCAGGGGTAGAAAATAAAAGGGAATGGCATGAGCATCTTCAATAAATTCTCCGGTCGCCCACTTACGAATCCAAATCATGAGGATTTTGGACAGCGTACTGAAATCCTTGTGACCCTCTCGCTTGCGGCGCTGTCCACCCTGGTGCCAATCTTTGTATACAGCGACCCGATTGTGATCGTCACCTCGATAATCACAAATATGGTTGCCCTGTTTACGCTGTACCAGGCATATCGCGCCCGATACAGATATTTGGTCGTTTTCTCCGCCGTCGCATCCGCCGCAGTTTGTATCGTGACTACTTTCGAGGGTCAGGGTACTCACGACCTGCTCTGGATGGCCAACCTGGGGCTTTTCCTTCTCGTGAATTTGCAAAGCAGGAAACGTTTGCTGTTTCCCATCACCATGGCAATATTGATGATTGGTTCCTTTATCGGGATTGGTTTGGCTGAAATATACGGACTACTGAATAACCCCTATGAAACCGATTTCCAGTATGTCTATCTTAACTCGTTCTTCTTTGCAACCATCATGGCGGCGATTACCGCAATTTTCCGCAGGCATTACACACTTCTGCAAGTTGCGACTGAAAGTAGAAACAGCCAGATGGAAACCAATCGCAAACTGCAGGAGATCAATGAGACCCTTGAAAATCGCGTTGAAACCCGTACCCGTGAATTAAGCGAAGCAAACGTTCAAATGCAGATGCGGACGAGCCGTTTGCAGATCATTTCCGAAATCTCAAAGGAAATTTCCTCGAACGTGGATATGCAGCCGCAAAAACTGCTCGACCACATCACCGGAATTATCAGCGACAACCTTGATTTCTACCATGTCGGCATCTTTCTGCTGGACGAAAACCGGGAATATGCGGTCTTGCGCGCCGCAAACAGCGAAGGCGGTAAACGAATGCTCGAACGTCGTCATCAACTCCGGGTTGGCGGCGCGGGTATTGTTGGCTATGCCGCGCAAAGCGGGTTCCCGCGCATCGCACTCGATACGGGAGCAGACGCTGTTTTCTTCAACAACCCGGATCTCCCGCAAACACGTTCCGAAATGGCGATCCCGCTCAAATACGGCACACAGGTTATCGGCATCCTCGACCTACAAAGCATCCAATCTTCGGTCTTCATTGAGGAGGATGCCAACCTGTTGGGAACACTTGCCAACCAAATCGCCATTGCCGTTGTCAACACGTTGGAGAGCCCCATTACCCTTCGCGCATCCGGCAAACGTGGACAATTTTTACAGCAACAAAAACGAGACGGATATACATTCAACGCCGACGGAACAATTTCCATTGCGGCACAAGCGGACAGCCCGCTTTTGAAAAAGGCTCTCGCGAGCGGTGAAACGGTGGCGTCGAATCAGCCATCGGGAGACAACCCACCCGCCCTGGTTGTCCCGGTCAAATTCCGCGAACAGGTCATTGGCGTTATCCAGATCGAAGCCGCGGAGAGGGAGAGAAAGTGGACCGAAGATGAAATTACGGTGGTCCAATCCATTTCCGACCGCGCCGCCTTCGCTTTGGAAAATGCCCGCTTGTTCGAAGAGACACGCCGTCGCGCAGAACAGGAAGAAGCGATTGCCAACATCACATCCCAAATCGGCTCCTCCACCGATTTCCACCACATCCTGCAAACCACCATTGAGGAGCTGGGGCGCACCCTGGGAGCAACACGCACGTTCATTCAGTTGGAGCCCTCCGCTACCGACGGCACAGGTTTGAACCAACCTGCGATGGATTAAGGTCAAAACATCATGAGCGCTTCAACCAACCGTAAAATTCCCGACGTCAAAGATTCCGCTTTTTGGGGGCGGAGGTTAAACCTGGGCGTGAAACTGCCCGCGATGGTTATCTTTTTGCTGTCGCTGGCCTTCGTGGCGTACACATTTCTAAGCATCCGCGCGACACGCGCAAGCTTGATTGACATTATTCAAAATGAACTCGGCGCCCAAACCGAATCAAAGGCCGAAATCATCCGCACCAAACTGAATTGGACGAGGAGCGTTGCGGTCAACCTTGCCGCCAGCGTGGAAACCGTTGATTACAACGAAGCGACTCTTCTTGCCACGCTTCGCAGTACCCTCCAGAAAAACGAGCATGTCTTTGGTTCCACGGTAGCTTATGAACCATATCAGTTCGCGCCCGAACTTAATTACTGGTCGCCCTATTACAACCGCACCCCGGATGCCCAACTGCAATTTTCGCAGTTGGGGAACCCGGAATATGATTATTTCAGCAAGGATTGGTATGCCTTCGCCAAAGAAGCGCAAAAGCCAATATTGTCCCCGCCCTATTTCGACCTCGGCGGCGGCAATATCTGGATGGTAACCTGGAGTGTGCCGTTCTTCGACAAAAAGGGAAACGTACGCGGCGTGGCAACCGCCGACATCGCCTTTTCTGAAGTTCAGGAGATCGTGGAGGATATCAAGGTTGGGGAGCAGGGGTACGCCTTTCTACTGGACTCAAAGGGCGTCATATTGGGCATCAGCGAAAATTCGGGCGGCTATTATGAGATCATGTCCGACAACATGCTGGACATGGTTGATCCGCAAAAGACAAAAAACTGGGATATTCTGGTCGATGAAATGATCAACGCCAAAGAAGGCGTAATCGAAGCAACAGACCCCCAGGGGAAATCCGTGCTTGCTGTTTACAAACCCGTCGGGCTGGACACTGGCTGGTCGCTGGCAATGGTCTATCCTGAGAACGAAATTCTCGAAAAGGCTTCCACACCTCAGAACACAGTCATCTTCTATGGGATTATGACGGCAGTGGTGTTTGGCGTTCTCCTCTACCTGCTCACCCAATCCATCACCCAGCCCCTGCGACGCCTGACCGAGCACGCAAGCCAGATATCGGCGGAAAAATTACAGGCGACCGGCGACAGCCTGAAACAGGTCATCGAGATCAACACCCACGATGAGGTACAGGACCTCGCGGAAGCATTCAACCAAATGTCGGATAAACTGGCGCGGGCATTCGAGACCCTCGAAGAAAAGGTTGCAGATCGTTCCCGCCACCTGGAGCGCCGCTCGCTGGAACTCGAGACCATTGCCGAAGTAGCGCGTGAAATCAACATCATCCATGACTTGAATACCCTGTTAACCGTGGCGGCGCAGTTAATTCGCGAACGGTTCAACTATTATCATGTGGGCATCTTCCTTGTGGATGAGCGCGGTGAGTTTGCCGTTTTGCGCGCCGCAAGCAGCATTGCCGCCGATCGAATGCTCGAGCAAAATTTCAAACTCAAGGTTGGGCAGGAGGGCCTGGTCGGAAACGTCACACGTACCGGGCAGGCGCACATCGCCCTGGATGTTGGACTCGACGCAATTCACTTCCAAAACCCGCTGCTGCCTCTTACCCGCTCCGAAATCACCCTCCCTCTGCGGAGCCGCAGTCTGACCATCGGCGCATTGGATATTCAAGCCAAAGTCGAATCAGCCTTCAGTGAACAGGATGTAAAAGTCCTCCAGTTGCTGGCAGACCAGCTGGCAGCCGCAATCGAAAGCGCACAGTTGATGCAGCGGGTGGAAAAAACCTACGCCGAATTGGATAACGCGTACCGTTTGCAATCTCAAGATGCCTGGAAAACAGCCATTCGCCAGCTTGAGAATCCAGCATACGAATACGACGGCATTCAAGTGCGCCCGATTCCCGGGCAATTACCAAAACACCTGTTGAGTCAACTGGAAAAAGGAGAACCCATTTTCTACAGGGAAAGCAGTCAATATGGCGGCGGCGAAAAGACAACCCTTATGGTTCCGCTGATGGTGTTGAACCAGGTCATTGGCGTCATCGGGCTTGAGCGGGATGACCCGGCCCATGTTTGGACGGACGAGGAAGTAACCATTGTTCAAGCCGCCGCGAACCGCGCAGGGATCACGCTGGAAAATGCCCGCCTGCTCGAAGAAAGCCAGCGGCGCGCCCAAAAGGAAAGAACCATCTTCGCTGCGACTGAACGCATCGGTTCCGCCATGAATGTTGGAAATATTTTACACACCACCGCAGAAGAGATCGAGCGCATTCTCGGCAGCGCCGAGGTAATCTTGCAATTTAATAACGACAACGCTTCTTCAACTAATGAAGAATAAAGATGCTATACAATATTCCCGACTGCCATGAATCAATCATCTGAAACCCTGGATTTCTCATACACAAGCTGGCGCGCCGGTTTTCTGCGGATCGTATTGAGCGCGGCAAGCATCTTCGGGCTGGCAGCGGTCATCCCCGCTGTGATTGGAGCCACCACCCCTGTCTATGCGGCTCTGTACATAGGCGTTTACCTGGTGTTGCTGGTTGTGACAATCACTCCGGTATCGAGCCTGATTAAAGCTGGAACTGTGGTTACCCTGGTTTTCAGCCTTGGAATTCTGGGGTTGTCTGAATCCGGCATCCGGGGCGACGCCCCCCTCTTCATGTTGGGCGCAATTACCCTGGCCTCCCTTCTCTTCTCGTGGAGAACGGGATGGGTGGTTACCGGCTTTGCCATGCTTTCCTGTATTGTCGCCGGATGGCTGGCGATAAGCGGAACAATGATACTTACCAGCAATGAAGTAACACCGGGAACAGTGGAAACCTGGGCAAGTGGAAGCACAGCCATCCTGCTGCTTGCGGCGGTGATTGTGAACGGCGTCCGCCTGACTCAGGATGAATTTGGGAAGGCGCAACAGAGGGCACAGGGCGTTCTCGATGTGATTCGTAGAGAAAAATTCACCCTCGAAGAACGGGTGGAGAAAAGAACTCAGGACCTTGCCGACGCAAACCGGGTCAACGAATACCGCGCCCGCATGTTTCAAGCAATCGCTCAAGTGACACATGCCATCATTTCCACACAGAACCTGCAAGACCTCATGCCACAGATCACACAGGCGATCAGTCAGCATTTCGGTTTCTACCATGTTGGCATTTTCCTGATCAGCCCAAGCCGGGAGTATGCAGTGTTGGCGGCGGCGAACAGCGAAGGCGGACAAAAAATGCTCGAACGCGGCCACAAACTGCGCGTGAGACAAACTGGCATCGTCGGCTATGTGGCGGGAACCGCAAAACCGCGCATCGCTCTGGATACCGGCGCAGATGCCATCTACTTCGACAACCCCGACCTGCCAAACACCCGTTCCGAAATGGCGTTGCCCCTCACACGGGTCGACGGTCAGGTGATCGGCGTTCTCGACATACAAAGCGCCGAGTCAAATGCATTTAAGCGCGAAGATATCGAAATTCTGCTTACACTGGCAGGCCAGGTATCTACAGCGATTTCGAATGCCCGGCTTTATGAAGACATGCAAAAGAATCTTCTGGAATCCGAAATGTTTTATCGGCGCAATCTGGTTGCGGGTTGGAAAAGGTTCAGCGAGACACAGCAAATCGCCGGTGTACAACGCACTGGAATGACCGCCAATCTCTACACCCAGTCTATCGCACTGCCCGGCGTCGAAGAGGTACTCGACACTGGAACAGCCTACTTCGACGATGAGATTGATTCGCAAATGACCCTTCCCGTAAAACTGCGCGGCGAAGTGGTTGGAGTACTCCATGTCAAGGCAAATGGCGCACGCAAATGGGCCGAAGATGAAATGGATATCGTCACTGCAATTGTAGAACGCGCGGCGCTCTCGATCGAAAATGCCCGCCTGCTCGAAGAAAGCCGGCTGGCAGCGGAAAAGGAACATATCATCGGAGAAATCTCGGCCAAGATCAGCGCCAGCACACAGATCGAGATGATTCTGAAGACCGCAGTCCGGGAATTGGGAAGCCAGATCAACAATGCCCAGATATCGGTTGAACTCGGAAATAGTGAAACAGAGTCGTAACAGGTTAATCTTTTGAAGCGCCTTATGAGAAACGAAACAAACCACCTGCGTTCCAATCACACACTGCGATATGCCTTGATCGGCGTTGCATTTGGATTCACCTTTCCAATCGTTGGCACCATCCTGCAGGTTATATTTTCCAAACTCGCGCTCAGCCCTGCCAGCATGGTCGATGTGCAGATCGGGTTCCCACTGCTATGGGTGGTGGATACAGCGCCGATTGTGATTGGAATACTTGCAGGGTATGCCGGGCATAAACAGGACATGCTCTCGATAGCCAACGAACAATTGCGCATCCGGGAAGTTGAATTGAAAATGCGCCAGACAGACCTGGAGCAATATGCCAACGAACGCACAGCGGAATTGATCGTCGCCAACCGGAAAAACGAACGCCGCACCGCCCAATTTGAAGCCATTGCCCATATCTCACGCACGGTTACATCCATCCGCGCAATGGGCGAACTTCTACCGCAAATCGCACATGCAATTTCAGAACAATTTGGCTTCTATCATATCGGCATCTTTTTATTGGACAACAACAGGGAATACGCGATCCTGGCGGCAACAAACAGCGAAGGCGGCAAGAAAATGCAGGAACGAAATTACAGGATACTGGCGGGGGGCGCCGGCATCGTCGGGTTTGTGCTACGCACCGGACAGCCTCGTATCGCCTTAGACGTGGACATGGACAAAGCCTATCTCAGCGAACCCGACCTGCCTGATACCCACTCCGAAGCCGCCCTGCCTCTGCGCATCGGAAACGAAATATTCGGCGCGCTGGATGTGCAAAGCGTGGAAACCAACGTATTCTCAGAAGAGGATTTGAATACATTATCCATCCTTGCAGATCAGGTGAGCATTGCAATTCAAAATGCGCGTTCCTACGAACAAGTCCAGGAGGCGCTTGCTGAAGCCAATACAGCATCCATCCAGATGAGCAGTCAGCAGTGGAAACAATTTCTGTCTGCTGAGCCAGTGGAAGGGTTCTACTTCGACGGCATGGAAACGAAAAGGATGGGCGCGATCGATCAACAACATGCCAACTGCTTTTCAATTCCGCTTATCCTGCGCGGAATTCAAATTGGTGCATTAAAACTCAAGACATCAGACCCGGATCGTGTGTGGACTGAGGATGAAAAAGATATGGCGCGCGCCACGGCAGAACGCACCGCAATCGCGGTGGAAACTGCGCGGCTGCTTCTCGAATCACAAAAGAGAGCGGTCAAAGAGCAAACGATTGGTCAGATTTCCGCCAAACTCGGCAGCCTGAACGACCTTGAGAGCCTGCTTCAGACTGCGATTCAGGAGCTGGGCAGCACACTGCCCGATACAGATGTGGCTGTCCAAATCTTTGCAGAAAAACCAGGTCGATCGTAAAAGACCAGGAGAATTAAATGCTTTCAAAGTTAATTGACTATTTTAGAGACGAGGAAGACACAGACCCGGCATTCATCGGGCTGATGCGGAATATTGTCATCGCTGTCGCCCTGACCAATGCGGCGCTCATTCCTCTCGTCACCGGGCTGATCGGAGAAGGCTCTTTCAATCCGCCGGCGATTACAGCGCTGACTATCACCTTCGCTCTCGAATGTCTTTCACTGTTTTTTATTTTCCGCAAAAATATCCTGCCGGCAAAAGCGCTCATTCCTATTTCGTTGATAGCAGCGATTACGGTAATCGCGCTCAATACAAACGGGTTGAAGAACACCGCCCTGGTGGCAATGCCGCTCGTTTTGTTAATTTCATCCGCCTTGCTGAAATGGCGATCCATTTTGATAAGCACCCCCCTGGCAATCCTCGCTGTCGTTATTATCGCCATATTCGACCTGAACGGCAAAATTCCCTTCGTGCCTTCAGGGTTGGACGATGCCATTATCCTGCCAATTTTGCTGTTCGGTGGGGCGAGAATTATCCAGGCAACAGCCGGCAGGCTAAGTGAAAACCTTAAACGCTCGCGCGCCAGCGAACAGATGCACAAAGAGGAAAACATCGAACTAAATGAACTGCGCGCCCAACTCGAAGAACGCGTGAGCCGGCGTACAGCCGACCTGGATGCCGCCAGTCGTTTCAATCAACGGCGCGCCCGCCAGTTCGAGGCAATCACACAGGTAAACCGCGCCATCACCTCCATTCAGGATTTGGACACGCTTTTGCCCCGTATTACCCAGGTGATCAGCGAACAGTTCGATATTTATCATGCGGGCATTTTCCTTCTGGATGAGCAGCGCGAATTTGCAGTCTTGCGCGCCGCAAACAGCGAAGGCGGGCAAAGAATGCTGAAACGCGGTCACAAACTGGAAGTGGGGCAGGCTGGCATTGTCGGGTTTGTGACAGCCACCGGGCAGCCGCGCATTGCGCTCGATGTCGGCAGCGACCCGGTTCACTTTGAAAACCCCGACCTTCCGCATACCCATTCAGAAATTGCCCTGCCGCTTCGTTACGAAGGGCGCATCATCGGCGCGCTGGATGTGCAAAGCATACAATCCAGCGCTTTTGGAGAAGGCGATATAGAGATCCTGTCCACCCTCTCCGATCAGGTGGCAATCGCCATCAACAACACCCAGGTGCTCGAACGGGCCAGGAAGGCGCTCGAAGAATCGAAAATCGAATCCGAAAAAACCATGCGCGAGGCCTGGAAGGCCATGCGCCCAAAAACTTCCGAAACGGGATTCCAGTTCACAGATTCCATGCTAAAACCCCTGGAGCACAGGCTGGAAGGGGAACATATACGGGAAGCCGTGGTGAAGAACATCCCTGTCCTGTCACGCCGTACAGAAAGCACGCCGTCAAATATTGTCATCCCCATTCAGTTGCGCGGACGGGTCGTTGGCGTGCTCAACCTGCGCCCACGCAATCAACGTGAGTTCACCCGTGATGATCTTGACATTGCCCAGGCAGTTACAGAACGTCTTTCGCTGGCGATCGAAACCGCCACCCTGCTTCAGTCCACACAACACCGCGCAGACATCGAACGCATCACCACACAGATTTCCGCCCGCATCAGTTCCTCCACCCGCTTCGAAGCCATCCTGCAAGCCGCCGCCGAGGAACTCAGCAAGGCGCTCAGCGGTTCAGATGTTCTAGTCCAGATCGAACCGCATTCCATGGAAATGGAAATGTCGAGCTAACACAGGCGATGCACATGAAAAACAAACTTTTCGCCAATATCCTGTTGACCATCTTCGTGGCAAACGTTCTTGCTGCCTGCCTCCCTGTTTCGGAAGCGGAAGAATCTGCCCCGCCCCTGCGCGTAGGGTTTACCGAATGGTGGGGAGACTATACGCTGCTGGTGGCAAAGGAAAAAGGTTTGTTCGAAAAGCATGGAGTTCAGGTGGAACCGATTTACTATGAGGTCTATTCCGATTACATTGTCGAACTCGCTTCCGGACAACTGGACGGCTCCTCGCTTGCCATGGGTGACGTCATCAACGTCGATCACGTCACCCCGCTCAAGGTTGTCGGCTTGAACGATGATGGGGGCGCCGATGCGATTGTTGTGGGGCCTGAAATCAGTTCGATCCGCGACCTGGAGGGGAAGAAAATTGGCGTGTTGATCGGAACTCAATACGAATTGATGGTTGCTGAAATGCTGCGCAGCGCCGGCATGGGTAACGGCGACGTATTCATTGTGGATACCAATCCCGAAGAGGCGGCATCGGCATTGAAAAGCGGACAAGTACAGGCAGTTTATACCTGGGAGCCTTTTCTCTCCACGGCGCTTGCGAATGGCAATCGGGTCATTTATCCAACCGAAAAAATTCGGTTCTTTCCAGATACCCTTGTATTCCGCTCCTCCGTCGTCAAACAAAGGCCCGAAGATATCAGGTCATTCCTGCGCGCATGGTATGAGGCGGTCGAATACCGTATACAACATGAAGGAGAAACCCGTGAGATCGCAGCCAGGTATCTTGACATAAGCGCCGAAGAGATAAAGCCCGACGAGAACCTGAAAATCTATTCTGTGAGGGATGCGAAAGCCCTTTTTAGCATCCAGGAAAAGAATTCAATCTACAATGTCACGGCCGTCACATCCGAGTATCTGGTTTCGATTGGAACCCTCACCCAGGGTGTTGACCTGTTCAAATTGATGGATCCCAGTTACCTGCCTTAGACCATAAGAGATGCCCATGAATAACCCGTCCTCTCATCTGCTGGAACAGGAAGATCGCCGCCAAAGAAACGCGATGGCGATCAGCCTGTCTTCAGGCATTATCTTCCTGATCATTACTGCCGTTCTGGGGCCGGTTGCATATTTCCAAAACGGGCTTAATGGGTTATGGGGAATTTATGTCACGGGTCTAACATCAGTCGTGGGGTTCATCAGCGCCTACATGGTTTCGCGCAGGCGCACCTCTTTCGGAATACTGCTGTTGATAGCGGCCATCCTGGCACTGGCTTGCGCCCTCCCGTTTCTTGCTCATGGGCAAGGGTTTGCTCTTTCCCTCATGGTCTTGATCATTGTTGCCAGCATTTCCTCCTCTACCCTGCCGCCCAAACACACAAGATATGCCATCTTCAGCGCCTTGATCATGGCGGCATTGATCATTCTATCCGACCTGTATCTGCCCATCACCAGGCTACCCACCAACCCGTTCTACACCACCAGTATTGCGGGCATTACATCGCTGGCATATCTTCTGTTCATTTTCAGGAATTTCAGGAATTACACCCTGCGGGCAAAGATCATCATTGCCTTCATCGTCATCACCATGATTCCGCTGGTTGTGCTGAGCCTGATCAACAACAGCCTCTCGACGCGGGCGATTCAGGCTCAAAACGAAACTCAACTGTCTGCCCTCGCCTCTGTCACGGCAAGAACCGTGGATGGTTTTATCGCGAATCAAATCGACGCCATCCATGCGGACGCAAAACAAGTGTCGCTGATCAAATTTCTTGAAAACCCCTCCTCCATAGAGGAGGAAAGGAACGCGCGGCTTGCGTTACTGGCACTGACGAGAAAAAATCCCGTGTTTATCCGATCTGCCGCGATCCTGAATAAAAACGGGGTCAATATTTTGGACACGTTCGAAAAAAACAAAGGAAGGGCCGAAGCCGGATATACCTATTTCAAACGCCCATTCGACAATGGGCTGCCGTATGTATCGAACGTGACCTTTCGCACCGAGCGGCCAAGTATTTTCTTCAGCGCCCCAATCAAAGACGCCAACAGAAAGACGATTGGCGTGCTGCGGGTCGAATATCACGGGGCCGTTTTCCAATCCATAGTTCAGGCGCTTGTTCCAAAGGACTCTCAAGACGTCGTCTCGATTGTGGATATGAACACATACTTGCGTATCGCCCACACCGGCAATCGTGAAAGTCTCTTTAAATCATATAAAAACTTTAGCGAAATAGAACTCGTCGCCTTACAGGCAGACGGACGCCTTCCCATAAATGCGCTAAACGAGACCAGCGATTCCGTTGTCATAGGGCTAAACCAACTGGAGCAGGAGCCACTGTTCTATCTCTATTCAGATTCGAACATCGCGACAGATGTCAATACAGGCGAGTTTCTTGAGAACCTGACCTGGGTGGCGCTGGTGAGCCAGCCGACAGATGTCTACCTTGCCCCGGTCAAGGAGCAACAGAGGACGAATTCCCTCATCTCGATTTTTTTGGTTATTTTCAGCATCGGCGCCGGCTTCATCGCCTCCCAAATCCTGACCTCGCCGCTGGGCATCCTTACAAAAAATGCCGAAAGAGTCACGTCGGGAGATTTGAACGCCCGGGCGGAAATCAATACCGCAGATGAAATCGGAACACTGGCAACGGCATTCAATCGCATGACCAGCCAGTTGAATCAAACACTGACGGGGCTGGAGCAACGCGTCGCCGAGCGCACCGCCGACCTGGAAATTTCGCGCCAGCAAAGCCTGAAGCGCGCCGGCGAACTCCAGTCCATTGGTGAAATCTCCAAGATCGTTACCAGCGAAAAACGGCTGGAAAGCCTCCTTCCGCTCATCACCCGCCTGGTTAGCGAACGTTTTGGTTTTTACCATACGGGCATTTTCTTGCTCGACAACACCAATCAATTTGCAGTTTTGCAGGCTGCCAGCAGTCCGGGCGGAAGAAATATGTTGAAGCGGGAACACAAACTTGAAGTCGGCGGGAACAGCATCGTGGGCTATGTAACCAAAAACGGAATCCCGCGCATTTCACTGGATGTAGGCAAGGATGCGGTTTACTTCAACAACCCCGACCTGCCCAACACACGCTCCGAGATGACTCTGCCCCTCAAAGTCCGAGAGCAGATTGTGGGCGCGCTTGACGTGCAAAGTGAAAAACCGGGCGCATTCACCGAAAACGATGCAAACACCCTTGGCATTCTGGCTGACCAGGTGGCAATCGCAATCGAAAACGCGCGCCTTTTTACGCAGGCACAACAGGCGCTAGATGAGGCTCAAACCCATTATCGTCAAAATCTGCGGGAAGGTTGGAAGGCCTTTAGCAGCAAAAGGGAGTTTGTAGGGTACCGGCAAAGCCTGACAAGTGGCAGCAGGCTGACAAAGGTCTTTGAAAGTGACGAGACCCGCCAGGCCATCAACCGGGGCGAGTTGCTTATCTTCCACGCCGACGGCGTCACCGAGGAAGCATCGATGGCGGTGCCGATCAAATTGCGCGGACAGGTCATCGGTTCAATAAAAATCAAGGCGCCAGTCAGGCATCGTCAATGGTCGGTCGATGAGATCAACCTTGCTGAAATAATTTCCGAACGTCTTTCAATTGCCCTTGAAAATGCGCGCCTGCTCCAGGAATCGCAGTTGCAGACAATCAAGGAACAAAGGATCA
>CAILWD010000611.1 GCA_903837815.1 uncultured Chloroflexota bacterium
AGTTGAAAAGATATACGCCCATGAATATGGTGTTCCTCAACGAAGGAAAAGAGTATTTGTGATCGGAAACAGATTAGGGGTTGACTTTGAATTACCCGAACCAACCATAAAAGTTAAAGGAAAAATCTTTAGAAATTCGGACATCACCCTAAAACATACAATTTCAGGATTGCCAGAACCCACAAAGGGAAGCAAACAGGTAATCAATTACCCCACCACCCCCATAAGCGAATGGGACGAACAATTAAGAAATGGCGCAAAATTTATAACTGACCATTTTGCAGTTTATTTAACCAAAATTCAATTTGAACGCATCAGACTCTTAAAGCAAGGTCAAACCATGAAAGACTTGCCTTTGGAGTTACAGCACGAATCCTTCCAAAGACGCGCAAACCGAAGGGTGCAAGATGGCACTCCAAGCGCGAAGCGTGGCGGTGCGCCTTCTGGTCTTAAAAGATTGGCGTATGACGAGCCAAGTCTTACCATTACTGGAGCATCTACAAGAGAATTTATTCATCCCGACCAAAACCGCCCGTTAACAATCCGAGAAGCCGCAAGAATTCAAACTTTTCCAGATTCCTTTGTTTTTGAAGGCAGTGACTCTGAAAAAATCCAGCAAATAGGAAATGCTATCCCTCCCCTTCTCGCTAGAATTTTCGCAGAGCACATTAAAAATGATTATGGGTTTGTAAGCGAAAAAAATATGAATGACGGCGGCGGACTCATAGATTTTTCGCTAACAAAGACCGAAGGCATGAGTCCAGCATTACTTAAAACAAAAGAATTGCTTGACACATTGAAAAGCAAAGAACTTCAACTCACATTATTCTAAAAGGCAGGCTATGGGTAACTCCGTTTTCATCAAGAACCTATACACAAAATGCAGAATTTACGGAACTGGTGAAGCGCAGGTTGCCATTTCTGATAGCGAAATTTACGCGCTAATTACTTTGGCGATTCACGACCTTGATTGGTCTTTTGATGAATTGGGAATCGAACAAATATCCATTCCATCACTAAATTATTATGAGATTAATCTGGACTGGTTTGAATATCTTGAAACTGACATTGCCTCAGAAAATATTCTTTCGATGTTATCTGCCTGCTTCAGCAAAGACCAAGACTTCGCGCTTTTCATCGAAAATTTATGTGCTTTGCACAGAAGGCGAATCAAATTCAAAAGGATATTATCAAATCAGCCGATTCCAACAATGGAACAAATTGGGCCAAGAATACTTTTGGAGTATGGCGCGTGCGATATTGAACTTCTAGCCAATTGGATGACTTGGAGAAAATGGATTTACGATATTGATAATCGGTCTGCACAAGAAACGGGTTATTTATTCGAGCCGATTTTAGCCAGCAGTTTAGGCGGCGAAACAATTGGAGCAAAGAATTCGCCAATCAAACGAATTGACGAAAATGGAAATCCCACAAATAATGGCAGGCAGGTTGATTGTCTCATAGCAGATACAAACACAGCCTACGAACTTAAATTACGAGTAACCGTTGCCGCCAGCGGTCAAGGCAGGTTTTCGGAAGAGTTATCTTTTCCCGTAGAATGTCAAGCCGCAGGTTATACGCCCGTGTTGTTAGTTTTAGACCCAACGCCATCAAACAGGCTTGCAGAATTATCTGAAAAGTATATTGAATGTGGCGGTTTCCTGTTTCAAGGCGAGCAAGCATGGGAACACATGGAACAGCAAGCAGGTAATGTCATGTCGATATTCATCGAAAACTATATTAAGCCCGCAATCAAACTTGTAGATGATTTAGAAATCCAATCGCCTCAAAAAATTTCGCTTGAATGGTATGGCAATTCCATAATCATTTCAAACGGAAATGCAAATTACAACATCCCCAGACAGAACGGGGTCTAACAAAGCATGTACCTGACGTGCGGGACGCTTCGCGTCGAGCATTTTTCTGGCTTCGGGTTTTTCCTGCTCCCGAACAGAGTCTGGTTGTCGAGCCTGTCGAGACACACGCCCGCCAGGAAACGTAACTCGTCCAACCAACAGAAGATTGGGCAGAAAAATCTCCAAACAAACGACTTTGTGCTATAATCCGCGCCAATGTTCAACCATAACCACTTCTTCGCCAATAATAATAACGATAATGACGACCTTCGAGTCGTTGGGCGAAGCTTTGCTGGTTGACAGGATAACCCAGGTCAAAACCAATCGCCCGACGCAGACGCGAAGGGCGATTTATTTTATATATTACCAACCGCCAAGCACGCTAAGAACGCCAAGATTCTCTTTTGTTCTTTCTTTGCGAACTTTGCGCCCTTCGCGGTTCAAAAAAATCGGAGGCGCATTATGTACAGAACTCATACTTGTGGAGAATTACGAGCCAGTCACGCGGGACAAACCGTCACCGTCACGGGCTGGGTCAATCGTCGGCGCGATCATGGCGGTGTGGCATTTTTTGATTTACGCGACCGCTCAGGGCTGATTCAAATCACCATCAATCCAGATCTGCCCAAAGAGGCACTCGACCTCGTCGCGGGAATCCGCTTCGAGTGGGTGCTGCAAATCGAAGGTCTGGTCCACAAGCGACCCGCTGGGAACGAGAATCCCAACATGGAGACGGGCGAGATCGAGATCATCGCCAAAAATATTACCGTTCTGAATCCCGCCAAAACCCTGCCCTTCATGGTCAGCTCGGACACCGACCTCGCCGACGAAAATGCGCGTCTCAAATATCGCTACCTCGACCTGCGCCGCGAACGCATGACCCGCAACATGGTCCTGCGTCACAAAGTCATCAAGTTCATGCGCGACTATCTTGATGAAAAAGGTTTCATCGAAATCGAAACGCCGATCATGTTCAAGGCGACCCCCGAAGGCGCGCGCGATTACCTCGTCCCTTCGCGCATCTACCCTGGTCAGTTCTACGCCCTGCCGCAATCTCCCCAGCAGCTGAAGCAATTGCTGATGGTCGCAGGCATGGACAAGTACTTCCAGATCGCGCGCTGTTTCCG
>CAILWD010000612.1 GCA_903837815.1 uncultured Chloroflexota bacterium
GCGTCGTTGAAGAGTTCTTCCAGTCGGTCAATGAGTTGCAGGATGTCCATAAGATTCTCGCGGGTAGGGATTTATTCACCAATTCTAGCACAAATTAATCGCGCAGCGCGTTCGGCAGGGATTGCTCTCCCATATTAATTACCTTCGCATGGATTGCAGCCTTCACGTGCGGCGGGACCATGCTGGAGACGTCACCATTGAGCATGGCGATCTCGCGCACGGTGGACGAGGACAAAAACGTGTGCTGTTCGGCGGTGATGAGCGCAATCGTTTCGATGTCGTCGGCAAGCCGCTGATTCGCCAGCGCCATGCGGAACTCGAACTCGAAATCGGAAAACACGCGCAAACCGCGCACCACCACATGCGCATCGATCTTGTGGGCAAAGTCAACTGTTAAACCACTGTAGCCTGTGACCACGATCTTGGGGTTATCCTTGAATGCCTCGCGCACCAGTGAAATGCGCTCGTCGGGAGAAAACATCAAATTTTTCAACGGCTTGTCGTACACCGCCATGACCACCTCATCGAAAAGGCGCGAGGCGCGGGTTGCGATGTCGATGTGGCCGAGGTGGATCGGGTCAAACGTTCCGGGAAATAATGCTCGAACCATAGTTTAGTTGCGTAGTTGCGCAGATAAATAGCTGAGTAGTAGATGAATGGTGAATCTGCAAGTAGGTTCACTATTCATCTAATCGACTATTCACTAATCAACTCACATCTCCTTTTCCTGTGCCCCAGAATCTTTCAAAGGATTCCGCCAGCAGGGAATGCTCAGGCATTTGCAGATACGGGTCGCGCTCGAAGAGAGCTTGCGCCTGCCCCCGCGCCTTCTCGATGAGCGCAACGTCGGTGATGCTTGCCATCTTCAAGGTGGTGGCAAAGCCCGCCTGACGTGTGCCCAAAAATTCGCCGGGACCGCGAGTCTTGAGGTCGAGGTCGGCCAGTTCGAAGCCGCTGTTGGTTTGCGCCATCGCCTGCAGGCGTTCGTTCTCGGCGGCATCTTCATGCGTGGGAATCAGCAGGCAGTACGATTGCTCGGCGCCGCGCCCGACGCGTCCGCGAAGTTGATGGAGTTGAGCCAGCCCGAAACGGTCAGCGCCTTCGATGAGCATCACGGTAGAGTTGGGCACATCCACCCCCACTTCGACCACAGTAGTCGAGACGAGGATGTCAAACTCTTTGTCGCGGAACTTCGCCATCACTTCTTCTTTTTCGGCGGGCTTCATTCGTCCGTGAAGCAGACCCAGTTTGAGTTTGGGAAAGATTTGTTTCGACAAGACTTCAAAATCATCCACAGCGGCGCGGGCTTCGATCTTCTCGCTCTCGTCAATCAGCGGGTAGACGATGAATGCCTGCCTGCCATCGCGGATTTGACCGCGAATGAGTGTGAAGGCGCGTTCGCGCTCCTGCGGACGCAAAACATGCGTGCTGACAGGCTGACGCCCGACGGGCATCTCGTCGATGACCGAAATATCGAGATCGCCAAAAACGGTCAACGCCAGCGAGCGCGGAATGGGCGTGGCGGTCATCACCAGCAGGTGCGGGTTCGTGCCCTTGCTGCGGAGTTCCTTGCGCTGTTCGACGCCGAAGCGGTGCTGTTCGTCGATGACGATGAATTGCAAATCCTTGAACAAAACATCGGGTTCGATGACCGCGTGCGTGCCGATGACCACCTTTACCGATCCATCTGCCAGCCCCTGGCGGATTTCTTCTTTGCGGATGTCGGGCGTGGAGCCAACCAGCAGGCAGATTTCGCTCTCCTGTAAACCGCCTTCACCCGCCAACAGGTTGGTGAAGTTGCGGAAATGCTGTTCCGCCAAAATCGAAGTCGGAGCCATGATTGCGGCTTGCGCTCCGTTGCTCACCACAATCGAAGCGGCGAGCGCGGCAACCACCGTCTTGCCCGAACCCACATCGCCTTGCACGAGTCGATTCATCGGCTTGCCAGAATCGAGGTCGGCGCGAATCTCTTCGAGCGACTTTTTCTGGGCGGAGGTCAACTCGAAGGGCAAGCCCGCAGTACGAGAATCAAGCCACTCGGTCTGAACAGCAAAGCGCCGTCCCTCGACCGATTTCCAATCCCTCTTCTGGCGCAGCACTCCCATTTGCAGGTAAAAAATTTCATCGAAAGCCAGCCTCTCCCGCGCCGCCTTGAGCCTATCTTGCGAGACGGGAAAATGCGCCTGCATCAACGCTTCGGAAAGCGAAACCAGCCGCGCCCCCAGCCTGATTTTTTCGGGCAACGCATCCACCACAGCGGGCGCCCAATGCGAAACTACCTGATTCATCAGCCCGCGTATCCGCTTCTGCGTAATCTTTTCGGTCAGTGAGTAAATCGGCACAATCCGCGCCGTGTGCAGGTTTTCCACCTCCACAGGTTCCCAATCGGGGCTGTTCATCACCAGCCGACCGAGGTATTGGTCAACCTTGCCCGAAACCGCAATCGCGTCGCCCTGCTTTAAAAGGTTGGCAACCCAGGGTTGGTTGAAATACGAAAGCCGCAACGCGCCTGTTGTATCGCTGATGACCACTTCGATGATGGTCATTTTTCCGCCGCGTACGGGGCGCGAATGCACGCTCTGAACCGTGCCAAGCGCCGTCACCACGTCGCCATACATCAACGACTGAATCGGTTTCAACTGGCTGTAATCTTCGTAGCGGCGCGGGAAATAATACAACATGTCGCCGAGGGTCTTCATCCCCAACTGCGCCAGCGTCTCGGCGTGACGCGGTCCCACGCCCTGCAAGACGGTCAACTCGGCATTCAACGCGGCTGGAGTCTGGCTGGTCTTCGCGCCAGGCACGGCGTCAGAACGCGGCATCGGAGCGGGACGCGGCTTGGGCTGGTAGGCGGGTTTTTCTTGTTGGGGAATTGCGGGCGGCGAATCCAGGCTTTGATCTGGTTGCTGTTCCGCTTTTGGCAAACGAGGCGGCTGGTTGCCCATCGGCGGCTGATTCGGCACTTTGGGCTTTTGACCCGCTTCAGGGTAGGTTTCTCCAATCCGCTTCCACAACCCCTTGAGCGACTCAGCCCGTCCTTCGGGGCTGAGCTTATCATAGGAACGCAATCGCGCCACCACGGCTTGAATTACTTCCTCAGCGACTCCATCGGCGCGGGCTTCGCCCTCCCAAAAATCGAGCATCTTGGCAAGCCCGCCAATGATGGCGGTATTTGCATATTTGTTTTCGTGTTCGAGACGAAAGAATTTTCTAAGTTTTTCCAGGGATGGTTGCATGGGAGCTATTTTATCATGAGGAAAGGCGTGTCACTGCGAGGAACAAAGCTACGACAGGGGATAAATTCCTGCCTTCACGAAAACGATTCTGGAGTCGGACAGCTCACTTGCCCTGTGGGTGCTGTCAGTTTGAGGGAAAAACAAAGAAATATTGAATCTTAGTCCTCGATCCATCCATCAGCAAGCTGATGGACTCCAGAATCGGGAAGTTCAATGAGGCTGCTTCTTCACCGCCGCGAAACCCACCCCGTTGGGTCCCAGGTGCGTGCCGATGACCGCCGTAACATTGGCAAACAAAATCTCTCTCGGCACAGACATGGGGTTGCGCGACATGGCACTGTCGAGCAGAAGCCTTGCACGATGTTCGGCATTGGTGTGCATGACAGCAAGGCGTTGCAGGTTTCCCTCTTTGAGCAAAAAATCCAACATGCGCTCATCTGCTTGATGTGTGGTGCGGACTGCGCCAATCGGCTTGACTTGCCCATCAATTAATTCGATCATCGGCTTGATGGAGAGCAATCCGCCGAGCCGCGCCACCACAGCAGGGACTCGCCCGCTGCGGCGGAGGTATTCCATCGTATCCAGCGCAGCAGAGACTTGCAACCGCTTGCGCGTGAATTGAATCGCATCCAGCGCAGACTGCAAACCGAACTCCGCGGCTTCGGCGGCGGCGAGGACTTGAAAGCCGACTCCAAGCGAAAGCGAGCCGCTGTCTACGCAGGTGACTTTGCCGTCGAATTCCTTCGCGGCTTCACGCGCCACGTTGATGGTGGTGGTCAGCGTGGCGGCGGCGTGAATCGAAATCACGTGGTCACAGCCCTGTGAGAGCAAAGCCTCGTACGGCGCAGCAAAATCCCCGATGGACGGGGCGGCAGTGGTCGGCGGAGTCCGAAACGAGGGCAGGCGGTTGTAGAATTCCTCGCGGGTGATTCCAATTCCGTCTGCGTATTCCTTTCCATCCAAAACAAGAATGGTGGGGACGACGTGAATCTGGTGTTCTTCGAGAAGCCAAATAGGAAGGTCTGCGGTAGAGTCTGTGACGATTCCGATTTTCATGGTTAATCCAAATTTCATGGTGTGGGAGTTGGCAGTATAGCATATTTGGAAAAACAAAAATGCCCCGCCGCTCAAGGGGGGGGGACATTTTTGGTAACTGTACTTATACAATATGACGCTATTTTTTAGATCGGAGGAAACATCATCATCGAATCGTTCATCGAATCACGCATTGCTGCCTCTAAATCCTTTTGCGTTGGAAGATTGAAACGAATTTTCAATCCTTTTAAATAATCTTTGCCCTCCACGTTGGTGAGATTAATAACCAATCCGTTGACAAACAAATTTGTGAAAATGCTGTGATTGGAGCCGGAAGCGTTGTCTCTTCTATTGTTCCTGACAATGAAATATGGGCAGGAAATCCCGCAAAGTTTATTAAAAATA
>CAILWD010000613.1 GCA_903837815.1 uncultured Chloroflexota bacterium
ATGCTAATTTCTTGCCCCTTGCTAATCGTGCTATACTCCATTTTAGATCCTCCTCGGTTTTTGCTTGTTCGCACTCGCAATTTTACCGAGAA
Source organism: uncultured Chloroflexota bacterium (assembly GCA_903837815.1). Lineage (GTDB taxonomy): Bacteria > Chloroflexota > Anaerolineae > Anaerolineales > Villigracilaceae > Villigracilis. The sequence continues at coordinate 93 of CAILWD010000613.1, forward strand.
GGATCTTATTTTTCACTTTTTGTCAAGCGACTTTGCTACAGCCATGTTTTTTAGTCAAAGCGCACTTGTTTGAGACATCGACATGGGGTATTATCGTTCTGTCAGGGGCGGCACCCGCCCCATCAAACTTATATCTCTTGAAGAGGAGAAGATATGAATAAACGTTTTGCGTTCGTCCTATTGACCCTCGTCGCAGCCGCTTCCATGCTGCTCGCGGCTTGCGGCCCCGCCGCCACCGAAGCCCCCGTTCCCACGGAAGCCCCGGTCGTTGCCACTGAAGCGCCCACTGAAGCTCCCGTTCCCACCGAACCGCCCATGCCCGCCATTGGCTCGCCCGAACACCCGATCAAGGTGTTGTTCGTCCCCTCTGTGGATGCGAACGTGATCGTCACCGGCGGTGAGGTCATGGCAACTGCTTTGAACGAAGCCACCGGACTCACCTTCGAAGTGAGCGTCCCCACCTCCTATGCCGCCACCATCGAAGAAATGTGCGCCTCCCCAACAGATACCATGGCATTCATCCCCGCCTTTGGTTACGTTCTAGCCAACGACCTCTGCGGTGTGGATGTTTCCTTCAAAGCGGTCCGCCGCGGTTGGGGCGTCTACTGGACCATGATCATCGTTGGACGCGACAGCGACATCCAGTCCCTCGAAGACCTGAACGGCAAGAAGTGGGCGTACCCCGATGCCGGTTCCACCTCCGGGTTCCTGGTTCCGACCGTCATGTTCAAGGAAGCAGGCGTCACCCCCGGCGAGACCCTTGAAGCCGGTGGCCATCCCGAAACCGTCCGCGCCGTCTACAACGGGGAAGCCGATTTCGGAACCGCCTTCTACAGCCCCTACGCTGCGCCCGAAGGCGCTGAAAAATGGGCAAAGGGTGTGGATCCCGAAGTCCCCGTCGATTTCAGCACCTGCGCCCTCAGCGAAGACAAGAGCAAGCTGCTCTGCGAAGGCTATCGCATCCTCGATGCCCGCGCCAATATTCGCGAGGAATTCCCCGATGTGGTTTCCAAGGTTCGCGTTCTGGCGCTTTCGCCGGACATCCCGAATGACACCATGTCCTTTGGACCGGAATTCCCCGCCGATCTGCGCGCCCAGATCGAAGAGGCTGTAGCCGCCTTCTCGCAGACCGAAGCCTGGGGCACCTCCCTCGGCAGTGAAGACTTCTACGGCTGGAGCGGTCTCGAAGCCGCCACCGACGCGGAATATGACTTCATCCGCTTGATGGTCGCCGAATCCGGAACCACTATCGAATCGCTCAAGTAAGACAAGTTACATGCGAAAAATTTCGGGCAGGGACTTAATCCCTGCCCGATTTGTTTTTATTGGGCCGGATAAAAAGGCGCAAATCGCAACGTGATGAGTATAATTGAGGGGCAAGCCACATCTCAACAACAGGAGTGACGATGCTCCAGGTAAAAAATCTTGTAAAAATCTACGACGGCGGCGTGAAGGCGCTCGACAACGTCACCTTCGACGTGCCGAAGGGACAGTTTCTTGCCGTCATCGGTCTGAGCGGTTCCGGCAAATCCACCCTGCTGCGCTGCATCAACCGCCTGATCGATCCCACCGAAGGACAGATCACCTGGGACGGCGATGATATCACCGCCGCATCCCCCGAAGAGATGCGACGAATCCGCCGCAAGATCGGCATGGTGTTCCAGCACTTCAATCTGGTACACCGCTCGAAGGTCATCACCAATGTACTTGCCGGCAGGCTGGGTTACGTCAACCCGGCGTGGAGTCTGCTCAACCGCTTTCCAAAAGAGGATATCGAAAAAGCCGTCAAACAATTGGAACGGGTTGGCATTGCCGATAAAGCCGATCAACGCGCGGACGAATTAAGCGGCGGACAACAGCAGCGTGTGGGCATTGCGCGCGCGCTGATGCAAGACCCGAACATGATCCTCGCCGATGAGCCGGTCGCCAGCCTGGACCCGGTCCTCGCCCACAGCATCATGAAGCATCTCGAAGAGATCAACAAGAACGACGGCGTGACCGTGCTATGCAGCCTGCACTTCCTCGACCTTGTCCATCGCTACGCCGACCGTGTGATCGCGCTCAACGAAGGCAAACTGGTCTTCGAGGGATTGCCAAAGGACATCGACGATAAAAAGTTCAAGGAAATTTACGGGCGCGATGCCGAAAGGGTGGGCTAGACCATGAAAAATAAAAAAGCATCCCCCTGGAAATCCCTGCAAACCGGGTTGGTCGTACTTGTGGCGCTTGCCATCTATGCCTATGGTTTCGAAATCACCAAGATCGACCTAGCCGAACTGCGCAGCGAGCAACGCCGCGAAAGCCTCACCCGCGTGACACGCGCGCTCGCTCAGCCCGATATTTTCGAATTCGAGAAAGAGACGCAGGCGTTCACAGCGCCGGTTTATGTGACCTGTCCCGCAGGCGGCGTTTCACTTCCACAACCGGACACCTCCGGTCCGTACGCCGTTGTCACGCCTGAGTGCGCCGAGCCGGGCGAAATGGTCACTGTGGAAGGTTTCAACTTCTTCTCCAACGCCAGCGGACCCGTGCGCTTTGTCCCCGGCAGCGATCCTGCCAACCTGGTGGAGTTGGGCAACGACGAAGCCCTGACCGATGCGGACGGTCACTTCGTTGTACAAATCGCGCTTCCCAAACGCCCCAGCGACGACGTTCAATATATCCGCGCCACCATGCGCCGCAGTATCGGTCTGCCAAAATTTACGGAAACCGCAAAAATCACCTGGGAAAAGATCGTCGAGACGGTTTTCCTCGCCCTGCTGGCGACGACGTTGGGCACGCTGCTTGCCATTCCGCTCAGTTTCATTGCGGCGCGTAATTTGATGAAGCCCGTACGGAGTCCGCTTGCCAGTATTTCTTTGTCCGTGTTGGGCTGGCCCCTCGGTATCGCGGCTGGCTATCTCTTCGTCAGCCAGATCGGGAAATTCTCCGCCGCCGTGGATACGATTCCGCTCAATCTCGTCAGCGTGATCGTCGCCCCGCTGATCTTCTGGTTCGCCTTCCGCTGGGCAATGCCGCAGGAGGAAACTGCGCCGGTTGGCGCGAGGCTGCGCATTGTCCGCCTTCTGGTTTTGTTCGTTGGCGTCGTGTTTGGGCTGTTTGGTTTCCTTCAACTGGCTGAATTGACGGCAAACATCAGCCTGGGGATTCGGGAGTCGCTTGGTCCGTTGGGATTCTTTGCCACCTTTCTTTTTCAGGTCAGCGACATTTTGCGAGTCACCACGCCCGCCGTCGGGGCGCTTGCCGCGGGCGGGGCGCTCGGCAGTTTCCTCGGACGCATCGGTCAACGCGCCACTGAAAAAGGCTCCGCCGCCGGCGTGAAAGTCATCAACCTGGTTCTTGCAACCGCTGCGGGAGCAACCATCTTCGGGTTGCTTGGCACTTTGATCGAGTGGCTTTACCAGGTTGGTCGTCCGTTCTATACGTTGTACGCCCCCATCGGAACGGGTATCCTGCTTGGTCTGCTTTTGGCTATTTTCACCCGATCAAAAGACACGCTTCCAACCGGCCTCGTGATCTACACCATCACGCGCGTCCTGCTCAACTCCCTGCGCTCCGTCGAAGCTGTGATCATGGCAATCGTGTTCGTGATCGCGGTGGGCATCGGTCCATTTGCGGGCGTGATGGCGCTCGGCTTGCATACCATCGTCAGCCTGGCAAAGCTTTATTCGGAACAAGTTGAAAGCATCTCCGCCGGCCCGCTCGAAGCGGTTCAAGCCACGGGCGCGAACCGCCTGCAGACCATCATCTACGCGGTCATCCCGCAGATTGTCCCGCCGTATATTTCGTACACGATGTACCGCTGGGACATTAACGTCCGCATGTCCACCATCATCGGCATCGTCGGCGGCGGCGGCATCGGTTTTGTGCTCATCCAGAACATCAACCTGTTGAATTATCGCGCCGCCAGCGCCCAGATGATCGCGATTGCCATTGTCGTTTCTTTTATGGACTACATCAGTTCTGTAATGCGCGAGAAGTACGTGTAAAACCATCTCCGAAAAAACAAAAAGCGCCTTCTAAAAACAGGAGGCGCTTTTTGTTTGGACAAGGAAAGCACTGCGCTTTCCCCAATTAATCCCACCCGCAGGCATACAAGCCAGTTGACTTGCGTTAGGCGGAGCGCCGCGTGTTCCGCTGGCCACGCCTTTGTAAGATTTACCGGCACTCGTACAAGTTCATCGTCACACCTTCTTCGGCTTGTCGTCCCGCCGCGCTCGTCACCTGACTGAACTGGGTTACAGGCGAGCAGGAAGTTTTTAGCCAGTTGGAAACATCCTGCTTGCCGCCGCGCTCACCGCCGTAGAGTATGTAGCGCAGTTCACCGTTTGCAACCAT
>CAILWD010000614.1 GCA_903837815.1 uncultured Chloroflexota bacterium
AGCAGTCCGAGCAGTTTGGCAGAGGCAGACGCCGCTTCCAGCACTTGCAGGGTGGTGGTGGTGACGCGGTATTTGTTCCCGACTTCATCATCGGGGATGGGCGTTGTGCCGGTGTATTCGAGATATTCCGCAAAACTCCAGCCTGTCAGCACGCCATTCAAGTCTGTGACCTTCAACCAGGTGCGGTCCACGTTTGCGGAGAGTTCCTTCACGGTGGTTCCGTAGGAGAAGGTTCCAAGAGAATCGTAATTCAGCCCGGGACCCTCTCGCGCTTTCAATGACGGAGAGGCGGTGACACGGTAAAGTTTTGCCTCCGGCGTGGGCGTGCCACCGACTTTTTGCAGGTAGGTGGCATAGGACCAACCGATGAGGGTGTTATCGGCTTTGCGGACTTTCAGCCACGTCCTGTCGGAGACGGCGTTGATTTCTTCCACGACTTCGTTTGGGTACAGCAACCCAATCGCGTCGTAGCTGGTGCCGGGTCCCTCGCGGACTTTCAGCGAAGGTTCCGCCGTGACCAGATAATTGATTCCCGTCGGGGTGTCGTCGTCGGGAATCGGCTCGGGGTCGGGATCAGGGATGGGAGTGTCGCTCAGATTGAAGCGCGCGCGGAAGGCTTCCACATCGCCGTTGAAATAATTCAGGTCGATGCCCTTGCTTTCCACGCCGAAGAGCGCCCCATCGCCCGTTTCTGTGTACTGCCAGAAGAGCCATTCGCCCGTTTTCCACGGCAGGGGGACCAGGGGTTCGTTGGCGCCGTAGTTGGCAATCCACAGCGGATATTGTTTGAAGTAATTGAGGTTGGCAGCCTGCGTGGTGGAGTTTGGCGCATTGTCGCGCCAATAATAATATGCCGTGTAGATGCAAATTTCATGACCGCCAATCAGTTGTTTGAGGCGTTCGAGGAAGGTGTACCAGTTTTTCCAGCCTTTGTAGTTGCCACCGTAGGCTTCTTCGAAATCGGCAAAGAGGGGCAATTCGCCAAAGTCGCCGCCGAATTGCGCCACCCATAGTTCCGCCTGCTTCTTGGGTTCGGTGCGGCTGTCGTAAAACCAGTAGGAGCCGCGCGGCAACCCTGCCAGTTTGGCTTCGCGCCAGTTGACCTTGAAGTCTGAGTCCACCCAGGTATTTTGCCCGGCGCGGATGATGACATATCCCGCCGATTTGCGCATTTTTAGGAAGTCGATGCCTTGCGGAGTTTCGTTGTCGTCCTGGTAGAAACTGACATCGGGACCGATGAGGTATGCCATAATATTCTCCTTGTTGTGCGGCTTGTATGAAAAATTATATCGCGTTTTCGAAGCGCGTGATTAAGGGCTTTGCGCCCGGTTTGCCTTCGATGGCGATGACGTCGATCTGCCAGTGGTCTATCTCATGTTCCGCAGCATAATGTTCGGCGGAGGCGAGCATGTGCTGCTGTTTCCTCGGCGTGACGGAGATTTCGGGCAGGCCCATGCTGTCTGAGGTGCGGGTCTTGACTTCGACGAAAATGGTCACATTACCCTGTTGCGCAACGATGTCGATCTCGCCATAGGGGGTGCGGACGTTGCGGGCGATGACTTCGCAGCCGCGTTCTGCCAGCCAGTCTGCGGCGATGCCTTCGCCCCAGGCGCCGATTTCCTTTCCGCGTTTGCTCACAGGTCGAATTCCTCCAGCAGTTTTTTGAGATGCACAGACCAGTCTCCCTTGCGTGGTTTGTATCCGCGTTTGAGCGTTTCGTATTGTTCGAGCATTAACTGGGTGGTGCGTCCGATATCGTAAATCGCAGACTCGCGCCGCGCCGCTTCGCCCATTTTTATCCGCAGGGCTGCGTCGAGGCAGAGGCGGGTGAGTTTGGCAGTGAAGGCAGGCAGTTCTTCGGTAGAAAGTAGCCCCGTGACCCCATCTTGGACAGTGTCTCCCACGCCGACAGAGTGAATGCCCATCACGGGCAGTCCCGCGCCGAGGGCTTCGATGACCGAAAGCGGGTGGACTTCGGTGATGGAGGCGGTGACAAAGATATCGCACATGGCGAGGTAGGCGGGCAACTGGTTGTAGGGGATTCTACCCATGAAGCGGATTCGGTCTCCCAGTTCCAATTCCGCGGCGAAATTTTTTGTCTCCTCCTCGAACTGCCTGATTCCTCCTCCCAAAATCAAGAGATAAGCGTTCGGGATGGCTTGCGCCACGCCCGCAAAGGATTCCAACAGGAAGGGCAGGTTCTTTTCGGGGGCAAGGCGTCCCGCGTAGACCAGCAGAAGGTCATCCGCTTTGAAGCCCAGTTCAGCGCGGGGAAGCGGCTCTGCGTTGTGGAAGTTTTTCAAGTCCACACCGTTGGGGATCACTGCGATATGCCCGTTCACATCGAGTTTGCGCAGCGCTTTTTCCATGCCTGCCGAGGGGGCGATGACCAGATCGACTTCCTGGCAAAAAGACGGCATGTAGGCTTGCAAAAGTCCGTGACTGATTTCGTGTGGCATGAGGGGCAGGTATGCCTGTGCGTACAGGTCGTAGCGCGTGTGGTTGGTGAATACGATGGGAATTTGCGCCGGGCGGCAGTAATGCAGCGCAAGGCGTCCGCTCAAAAAGGGATGGTGAACGTGGACGATGTCCATATTTTGCAGGAGTTTTTTTGCGGTCCGTGAATACCGCAGGGAGAGATAAAATCCCGAATCCGCCAGCGGCACGCCCTTGCTGTAGACCACGCCGGGCTCATCTTCCAGATATTTCATATCTCCAAAGGTGAAGACGAATATCTCGTGTCCTGCGTTTTCGAGGAAGCACTTGTTGAGTTCGACATAGTTTGTGATTCCGCTGACGTAGGGCTTGTAACTGTCAACCATCATTCCGATTTTCATGGCGCTATGCTAAGACATGGCGGGGGGAATGTCAAGGAAACAAAAGGAGGAAGGAAGAAGGAGAAGTCAAGATTATTGACGTGATAAAATCGAAGCGAGGAGTAACATGGTTGCGATATTGATTTTGCGCGATAAAGTGTACGAAGTGAAGGCGGGGATGTCACTGCTTTCAGCCTTGCAGAAGATCAACGTTGTGCCTGAATCGGTGATTGCCGTCCGTGACGGCGAGATGATCACCGACGATGAAATCCTGCGCCCCGGCGACGAAGTCAAACTGGTTGCCGTAATTTCGGGCGGATAAAATGAATTGCCGCAGATGTGACAAAAAAGCAGCCATCCACATGCGCCAGCACAAACTGGCGTTGTGTACCGAGCATTATCTCGATTGGATTCCCGAACAGACGGAACGCTTCATCAAAAAATATGGCATGTTTACCCGCGACGAGAAAATCCTTGTGGCGGTTTCGGGCGGCAAGGATTCGCTCTCGCTGTGGGATATCCTCGTCCGCTTGGGATATCAGGCCGACGGTTTGTATCTCGCCCTCGGAATTGACGAAGGGATCAATTACTCGCACGAGTCTCAGCGGCTGACGGAAAAGTTCGCGAACGAGAACAATCTCAAACTGCATGTGGTGGACATAGAAAAAGCATACGGCAGTTCCATCCCCGTGCTTGCAGAAGTCAGTCATCGCGGGCATGGGCGTCCTTGTGCCGTGTGCGGGCTTGCCAAGCGGCACGAGATGAATCGCATTGCTCGCGATTTTGGCTACGATGTGCTCGCCACCGGTCACAACCTCGACGATGAAGCCGCCGTCTTGTTTGGCAATACCTTGAAGTGGCTGGATGAGTATATTCTGCGTCAGGGTCCCGTTCTGCCTGGTTCGGATGGGCTGGCGCGAAAGGTCAAGCCGTTGTGCCGTTTCTACGAACGCGAAATGACCGCCTATGCCATCGGGCGCAACATCGAATATATCTACGAGGAGTGTCCCTTCGCAGATGGGTCTCAGTCCATTTTCTACAAGGAAGCGTTGAATCAACTCGAAACGGCGCGTCCCGGCACAAAACTGACTTTCTACCTGAATTTTTTGGAAGCGAAGAAAGGTGGGAATTTATTCATCGAGCAAAGTCTGGGACAGTCCCAGTTGCACCCGTGTCTGAAATGCGGACAGCCTACGTCTGCCCCCGGCTTGTGTTCGTTTTGCAGGATGATCGAAAAGGCGGAAAATCCCTCTTAAAACAAAAAACTTCGGAGCCAGGCTTCCGAAGTTTTTTATCTCGTCACTGTTGCCAGTAAACCGAGGGTAAACAAGGTCAAAGCCATATACCCGGCGATACGTTCCTGCGGCTGCCATTGGAAGGCGGGGAAGTATCGCGTGCCTTGCAAGTCGAGGCGGTCGGGGATTTGCTGGTTGCCGAGCAGGGCATCTCGAAGTTCGGCAACACTCTTCGGACGGTCATCGGGGTGGAGTGACATTGCCCACAGGATGGCTTTTTCGATACGGGGGCTGAGGCTGGGATTGATCTCTCGCGGCGGGGTCAGGCTGCGGGTGTCTAGAAAACGCTTGCGGGCTTCGGCGGGCGGTTCATTGGTCAACAGATGATAGATAGTAGCGCCAAACGAAAAAATGTCGGCGCGGACATCGGTATGCGAATCGTCGCCGCCATATTGTTCGAGCGGGGTATAGAGCGCGGTCCCCTGTCCCTGAATGATGGTGATGGTCACTTCGTTCGGGGCGAGAATTTTGACGAGACCGAAATCCACAAGTTTGATCAAACCGCTGGGTGTGATTTTCAGGTTGCTGGGTTTAATGTCGCGATGGATGATGGGCGGGTCTTGCTGGTGCAGGTAGGTTAATGCATCCGCAATCTGTGCCACCCAACGCAGGACTTCCTTTTCGGGGAGGAAGGTCTTGTTGTGCCGCGCCTCCAACATTCGTTCGCGCAAGTCTTTGCCCGGCACGTAATCCATCACCAGGTAATCACGCGGACCTTCGGAGAAGAAATCGGAAACCTTCGGCAGGTTGGGATGGTCGAGGCGCGCAAGCACAGACGCCTCGCGAAAGAATTGTTCGCGAGCCTGTTCAATGAATTGGGGCGGGAGGGCGCGGTTGTGTTCCACTTCCTTGACGGCGCACAACCTTCCCTGCAGACGGATGTCATCTGCAAGGTAAATACTGCCAGTGCCGCCCTGTCCGATGAGTTCGCGGATCTTGTAGCGGCTGCGCAGCGCCTCCCCTTTCTTCAAGGGATGGGGCAAGTCTTCTCCTTTGGATTGCTGTTGAAAAAGTGAATTCCATCTTATGCGTTCGATTCCTTCGGACGATATTTTCGGCGTGTATCGTCTGTGTGCAAAATAAGGATGCACAGAATTACACTTTTCTGCTATATTATAAGCGTCTTTATTCAATTATTCGAGGCGATTATGAAACATGAAGAGGAATTCCCCATTCTCATCGCGCAGGACGGACCACTCAAGGGGCAGCGCTGGTCTTTGAGCCGCACCCTGATGATTGGGCGCGATCCCACTTGCGATATCAATGTGCAGGACCGTCAGGTGTCGCGCTTCCATGCGCGTATCACGCCTACACCCGAAGGCGTGACCATCGAAGATTTGGGCAGCAAGAACGGCACCAACCACAACGGCTCCGAACTGGCGACTCCCGTCATGCTTCAAGACGGAGACCTGCTTGGGATTGCACTTGCCCAGCAATTTATGTTCCTCACCTCCGATGCCACCATGCCACTTGCAGAAGGCGGCTTCCGCTCCGGGCGTTTGCTGATGGATCAAAAATCGCACCAGGTCTGGGTCAACCAGCAGCAGATGGTCCCGCCTTTGTCTGCCCAGCAATATAAACTGCTCTGGACGTTATACGAAAACCAGGGACAGGTCATCAGCCGCAGTGACCTTGTGTCGGCGGTTTGGGGTGAAGAGCAGATGGCGGGCGTGTCAGACCAGGCTTTGGATGCGCTCATCCGCCGCCTGCGCGATCGCATTGCTTCACTTGATCCAATGCATCAATATATCGATTCGGTGCGCGGGCATGGCGTACGCCTCGATAATCCGATGGTGACTGATTGAAATGGACGCCCAGTCGGAAAAACTGCTTCTCCATATTTTACGCGCTTCGCGGATTGCCGCACTCGGCACAGCGCACGATGAAGAGCCGCGTGTCTCGATGGTGGCTTTTGTGCCAGCGCCCGATTTCTGCGAGTATCACATCCACGTCAGCCGCCTTGCGCAACACACGGTAGACATGCAGAAGAACAGGCAAGTCAGCCTGCTCATCGCCGAAGCCGATGACGGGCGGCCCGACCCGCAGACTTTGGGACGGTTATCCATTCGTGGCTCCGCCGAATTCATGGTCAACGGCGAGCCGGGTTACACACCCGCCAAAGCCAGGTACATCGAGCGCTTCCCCGAATCCGCGCCCCGTTTTCTGCTTGGCGATTTCGGTCTATGGCGAATCAAATTGAAGGGCGCGCGTTTCGTGGCTGGGTTTGCAAAGGCGTTCAACCTCACCCCCGAGGCCCTGCAAAAACTTGCCCAGAAATAATTTCCAATTTATCGAACATAACACCCTAAAGGTTTTCAAGGCCTTTAGGGTGTTTCGCAAAAAGGAGTAATTTATGGAAGTTTTGAAACTGCTCGCCGTTTTTGCCCACCCTGACGATGAATCGATGGGGATGGGTGGGACGCTGGCGAAATATTCCACCGAGGGGGTGGAGACGCATCTCATTTCCGCTTCGCGCGGCGAGCGGGGTTGGTTCGGTCCCGAAGAGCAGAATCCAGGTTCGAGCGGACTCGGCCACCTGCGCACCCGCGAATTGGAAAGCGCAGTTCAGGCGCTTGGCATGAAAGGCTTGTATTTTCTCGATTATCTGGATGGGGAGGTGGATCAGGCTCCGCACGAAGAAATCATCGGCAAGATCGTTGCCCACATCCGCCGCATCAAACCGCAGGTGGTTGTCACCTTCCCGCCTGACGGGAATTACGGGCATCCCGATCACATCGCCATTGGGCAGTTCACATCTGCGGCTGTCGTCTGCGCGGCGGATGCAAATTACAAAACCTCAGACGACCTCGCGCCGCATTGCGTTTCCAAACTGTATTACATGGTGGACGCGGAAAGTTTCATCAGCCTGATTTCTCCCTTCATGGGCGATATGTCTTTCCGCGTGGGTGACGAAGTGCGCGGCGAGTTCCCTTGGAAGGATTGGATGGTGACGACCCGCATCGAAATGGCGGAGCATTGCAAGACCGCCTGGCGCGCCATTCAATGTCATCAGAGTCAGTTATCCACGCTGGGGGCGCTGGCAGGGATGCCCGAAGAGTCTGCCGCCTCTGTCCTTGCCATGCAGGGAGCGTTCTACCGCGCCTTTAGTTTGGTCAACGGCGGCAGGCAGCTCGAGACGGATTTGTTCGCAGGGCTGAGGGAATTATTATTCTGAGCAAGCCCTGAGGTTAGCGCTCCTCCCGGTTTGTCTGGTCGAGCAAAACGAGAAGGGATAGCCAGAAGGTCAGGCGGAAGGTTTCCACAGCAAACATGGTATGGCGGGTGACGCCGATGGAGTCGGCGAAAAAGCCCACGCCCATCGTCAGCGAGGCGCTGAGGGTCAGCCAGAGCAACAGCCAGAGCCAGCCCGCGTAGGGGTGACTTTTTTTTCTGAACGCGGCAAAGAACAAGCCAGCCATCAGCAGAATATCCAAAACGAAAATCAAATGAGTCTTGGGGTGAAGGATGTCGTTCAGCGCGTTCAACCTGAGACGGGCAGACGTTTCATCCGTGTAAAAATAGGGCTGGGTGTTTTCGGAAAAAAATCCGCCCAATTCAGAGGTAAACGCCGAAATCGTGTAACCGGGGTGCGCCAGAAGAAACCGCGCATACGCCCGTGGCGCTTTTTCGCTGAACCATTCAGGGTAGGTAGCGGAGTCGGGGTTGGGCATTCCCAAGCCTTGCAGATATTCCACACGGGCGGGGTGCGGCAGGAGCAGGTCGTTGAAAACATTTCCGAGCGGAACTTCCCAGCGGCGGCTGAGCATGGCGCTTTGCAAGCCGACCAGTGTGACGATAAAAATGGCAGCCAGTGATGCCGCCATTTTTTTATTTCTGCGGAGGCTGGGAGCGGCGGCAAAGGCGAAAGCCGACATCCCAAACAGGACTGCCAGCGTGTAAATATTCGCGTCGCGGGTGAATGCCCAAAGACTGAGGACGATAACCGCCAGCGCCGAAAACACAGCGGAAAATTTCCCTGCGGCAATTTCAAAACAGACTTCAATCACCAGCGCGAGGCTGAGCGCGAAAAGTGAAAACGTCAGCGACTCGGAGCCGAGGACGCTGTCCCAGTCGGCGATGGCGGGGGTGAAGCCGAAGGCGGGAATCAGGATCGCGGCGAGCAGTTTTTCGTATCCGCCGTTCAATCGTTTGGAGACTGTCCACGCCAGCGCGGCCCAGCCGATGACCGCGAGAACGTTTTGGAAAAAGGCAATCCTGTCGAAGCAGGGCTGAATTCCGCGATGAGTTTCAGTCTGGATGGCGGGATAACTGACAACTTCGAGTTCGCACGCTTGAACGCCTGCCAGATGGTAGAGCAGGTTGGTGGTGAAGAGGCGGGGACGGGTCAGCATATCTTTTGAAAAAAGCGGGGCGGCTCCGCTGTCGATGTATGTGCCTGTGTCGCCGTTGCCGACCGAGAGATTCAAATCACCATAGAGAGTCAGGCGCAGGAAAATCATACCTGCCAATGCAACCAAAACCAGAAAGTGGATTGCCCGTTGTTTTAGAAATTTCATCGCGGATTCTTGTCAGATATAAATGACAGTCACGCTTGGGTGACTGTCATTTGGTTTTAGGGGGTTGGCAAAATATCGGTCAGGGTTTTGATTTGTTCGCTAGTCAGGGCGCGATTCTTTCCTCCCTGCCGCATGAACTCTTTGAGTTGTTTGAGTTTCAGCGCGGCAATAGGCGAGTCGCCCGCGTCGAGTTCCACGTCGTCGGTGGTGAAGACCAAAATCGGCTTGATTTCGGGGATTTCAGCCTCGTCCATTTTTCCAGCAAAAAACTTTCTCAGGTTTTTGATTTCGGTCTCTGCTTCGACGTTGGGGCGTCCCAAGCCTTCCTGCCCGAAGATGCGCATGTAGCCTTGCAGGAAACCGCCGCCTTTTAACTTCCAACGATTCTTTTCGTAATAGATTTTTCCGCGCTGGTGGTAGGGGAGTAGAATCCACAAGCCCGAAGGTCCAACTAAAAGATGGTTGGCGGAGGCGGTGTAGTGATAGATGCTGAAATCGCTGTGCAGACCTTTTAGTCCTGCGTCCAGTTTTTCATCGGGACGGGGCGACTTTCCCCAGCGGCTGCCCATGAACATGCCGGCCTGCGACAGGATAAACCCAAGAACCAGGCAGACCACCGAATAGGTAATCGATTCGGGTTTGGAGAACGAGATGTACATGCCGATGCCCAGCACAACCAATGCGGCGAGGCTTGTGTATTGACCTATCTTTCCATTGCGTTGAATCAGTTTTTCGTTTTTGATGATTTTCATTGGGTTTTCAAACTCTCTTCGATGGCAGATTTCATTGCGTCGAGCACTTTCACGTCCACGGCTTGTTTTGCCACGCGGACGGCGTTCTTGATGGCGAAGGCGTCGGAGCGACCATGTCCGATGAATACCAGCCCGTTCAAGCCGAGCAGGGGAGCCGCGCCCTGTTCACCGGGGTCGAGCAGTTTTTTGATGGCGCCCAGCGCGGGTTTAACCAGCAGGCCGCCGATCTTGGTCTTGAGGCTGCCGCCTTTGATGATTTCGCGCATTTTGTCGGTGATGAGTTTCGCCACCGCTTCGGAGGTCTTCAACATCACGTTGCCGGTAAAGCCGTCGGTGACAGCCACATCCACTTTGCCGCCGATGACTTCCTTGCCTTCCACGTTGCCGAAATAATTCAGTTTTGCGGCTTTGAAAAGCGGCGTGGCGGCGCGTACCAGTTCATTGCCCTTGCCCTCTTCTTCACCGTTGGAGACCAATCCCACTTTGGGGCTTTTCACGCCGCGCACCTTCTCGGCGTAGATGCTGCCCAGAATGCCGAACTGTAAAAGGTTTTCGGGTTTGCAATCGGGATTCGCCCCGATGTCCAGCACCACGCAGGTACCTGTGGCGGTGGGGAAGATGGGAGCCAGCGCGGGGCGATCCACGCCGCGAATGCGTCCGAGGCGGAAAAGTCCTGTCACCATGCCCGCGCCCGTATTGCCCGCGCTGACAAAGGCATCTGCTTTGCCGTTCTTCACCAGGTCGATGCCGACCGCCATCGAGTTCTTCGCGTCTTTGGCGCGGGCTTTCAACACCAGTTTTTCGCCCTTGTCTTCCATCGTCAACATTTCGGGAGCGTGGATAATCTCAATCGAAAGCCCGCTGGTGTCCAGTTTTTCCAGCACAGGCTTGATCAATGCCTCGTCGCCGACGAGGATGATTTCCGCGCCATATTCCCGCGCCGCCAACACCGCGCCTTCCACATCGGGTTTGGGATATTCGTCGCTGCCCATTGCGTCTACAACAATTCGCGCCATTCCATTTCTCCTAAAAAATTTGCTTGACAAGAAAAGCAACCTGATTATAATACTGCCTGCTTGCGCTGGTGCTGGAATTGGCAGACAGGCACGTTTGAGGTGCGTGTGCCGCAAGGCGTGGAGGTTCAAGTCCTCTCCAGCGCACAAGCAAGGAAAATCTCCGAGAAATCGGAGATTTTTTGTTAAAACCTGTCAGGTCTTCTTGTCATGAAATAACCAAACTGCAACAGGTAACCGCGCCTTCGGCTTTGGCGAGTTCGTCCACGGTGACGGGCTGGATTTGGTATCCGTGCGCTTCGAGTTTGGCGCGGGTCTTGGGGAAGGATGTGGGGAAAATGATTTTGCCGTTGACGGGCAGGCAGTTCGCCGCGAAAGGTTCGGACGGATCAACCTCGATCCAGTCGAAACCTTTGAAGTGGGAGGTATCCACCCAGTTGGGGTTGATGAGCAGGGTTTTATCGTCCACTTTTGTTAATGCGGTTTTGAGGTGCAGGCAATCATGCATTTCCACGCCAATGACTTTGTAGCCGTAATTGTCGAGCAAGCCTTGCATTTGTCCAATGGCTTCGGCGTTGCTGCGGGTGGAGATTCCGACGTAGATGTTTTTGCCGAGGACGAGCACGTCGCCCCCGTCTACAGTGGCGGGCGCGGTGACGTGAACCAGCGGGAGGTGGGGAGCCAAAGCCCGAACGATGGATTCCGTTTCGGGTTTGCGCGAATCAGCCCCGGGGCGGGTGATGACCGCCACTTCGGGCAGGATGAAGGCGGTGTCTTCCACGAAGACCGAGTCGGGGAAATCCGCTTCGGCGGGAAGTTCAATCACCTGGCAGCCGATTTCCGCCAGCGCGTCCACATATCCCTGGTGCTGGGCGTTTGCAATATCCAAGTCGATGGGGGTGCGCTCGATGTGGGTAATTTCGCATTCATTGAAGCGCGGGCTGATTTTGCGGGTGATGGCAATGGTCATTTTTTGGTTCTCCTTGCGGTGGATTTTACATGCAATTTCAGGATGGTACAATTGTGAAATCTCATGCAATGGAGGCACGTCATGTCTGCTGTTTTTCCAAGCGAAGAATGGTTGAAGGGGCTTGAAGCAAAACTTAATGCCGACGAAAAGTATCGGGGGATTGCGAAAACCTGGGAGGGCGATTTGTTGTTCAAAATCGAGCCGGGTGGAAACCTGAAAGAGCCGCTGACCTTTTACCTTGACCTGTGGCATGGAACTTGCCGCAAGGCGGAATACAAACCCGATCCTGCTGCACATCCCAAGCCCGTCTTTACCCTGACGGCTGGCTATGAAGACATTACCGGCATTTTGACAGGTAAGTTAAACCCGATGACCGCCATGATGACAATGAAGTTGAAAGTGCAGGGCAACATGGGGTATATGATGCGCAACGTGCCCACCGTGCTGGATTTTGTGCGCGTGGCGGCCGAAGCGACGACAGAAATTCTGTAGCAACTCCGCGCTGAGCGAAGCCGAAGCGCGCCGTCCTTCGACTCACCTGCACTGCGCGCAGGCGCAAGTGTCGCTCAGGACGAAATAATATGCAACCCATCCTAAAAATCAACCTCACCACCCAAACCGCCGAAGAATTCATCGTCCCGAAGGAATGGGAGCGGAATTTTCTCGGAGGCGCGTCGCTGGCGGCGCGGATTTTATATTCATCGCTGACGAAGGAACTCGATCCGCTTTCGCCTGAGTCTCCTTTGCTGTTTCTTGTTGGACCTCTCAC
>CAILWD010000615.1 GCA_903837815.1 uncultured Chloroflexota bacterium
AAGCTGGCATCGAGAATGGAGGCGAGATCGTGGGGGTCCCAGCCTTCGACCACGATCGACGTCGGTCAGGTCAGTGCCTTCGACTTCCACGCCTTCGGGAACCATCAGGCTGATTTCGTCAATCGGCAAAAACGCGCCCTGCGAAATCGCAATTTCTTTCCCGTTCGGCAGGGACGAGTATGCAATCAAACCGTAGGGCGTCTGGCTCGGCGGCAATGCAAAACCGCCATCGAGCGGCAGGAACGGGGCGGTGTCCTGTGTGGCTTCGTAGCCAAGCCCTTCCGCGCCAGCGGGGAACGGCGCAAACGGGATTTCGGTCCCCGCGCCCATGTTGACCACAATCGTTTTATCGCTGTCGTTGACAATCGTATAAACCGCAAACACCTGCGCGGCTTCGGCATTGGCAAGGTCGAAGAACATCTGCACCGACTGAATCTTCAACAGGCTGACATCTTCGCTGGTGGCATAAATCGTGATGGCGGGCAGGGTCAACTCGGTCGCGCCCGCTTCAACGACGGAAAACTCCGACTGATAGGTCTGCCCGTCCACGGTCACTTCGGCGAGGAAAATCAAACCTTCGTCGAGCTTCACATCGGCAAACGCAAACGCGCCTTTTTCGTCGAGCGCCCCTTCGAGCGTGACCACTTCTTCGGGCGCGGCGGTCATGTCGGTTCCATGGGTGAGACCGCGTAAAGTGACTTTGACATTTTGGGGAAGGTCTGTGCCCGTCTGATTCTGGACGGAGCCTGTGACTTTCGCGACAGCGACACCGCTAACTGGCTCGGGCGTGGACTCCGCCTCAGGCTGGGATGTGCCTTCGGGGAGCGGAGTCAAACCCTCAGCGTTGACCGCTGCTTCCGTCGCGGGAACAGTTGTCGGCGGAGTCGCTTGGGCGAAGGTCAAACTGCGGAGGTAGGCGGCGACTGCCAGCGCGTCCTCATTCGAAAAATCCTTCCCAAAAGCAGGGACGTTACCCATGCCGTTCTTCATCAAATTGACGAGGTCAGATTCAGACAAAGCCGACATCATCTCTTGCGAAGAAAAATACTGAGCGCAGTCGCCGCAGAGTCCCTTGCCTTTTTCGAGTTGTTCGGGCGTGGTGTGCAGGGTGACGGCGTAGGCGACCACGTCCCAACGCTGCTGGTCGTTGAGGCTGGAGAAGGGCGGCATGAATTTCTCCAGGTTGCCCTGCGTGACCATTTGATACCAGGCGGCGGGAGTCTTGCCTTGCGCAAACTCAGGCGAACCAAGCAGGGGGATGGTCACATTCTGACCTTCGAGCATGGCGGCTTGCGCGCCGTCGCCCATGCCCGTCGCGCCGTGACAGGGGGCGCAGTTTTCAGCATAGATGGCTTCGCCGTTGGCGGGGTCAGGCGCAGCGGATGGGAAAAGCGCGCCCATCGTCGGCGCGGCTGTCGGCGGCTTGTAATCGGGCGGCGGAGTGACATCTTCCGCGAGGGTGAAGTTGCAGGCGGTCAGCAAAAACAGGGTTGCGAATAAAAAAAGTGTATAGCGAATTTTCATTAATTCCTCGATGGCGGTGATTGGGTAATTGGTAAATGGTAATTACCAATCTCCAATTACCATTTACTAACTGAGCGATTTCCCACACGCGGGGCAAAACTTATCCGACGCCAAGACCGCCTTGCCGCACTTCGGGCAGAAGCCAGCGGACTTGCTCTTCTGGTTGCGACGGCGGGCGGCAATCATGGCTTCGAGGTCGTCGTCGCTCTCGATGGCGGGCTTGGAGCCCGAGTCGGCGCGACCTGCGGCGGTGGCTTTCTCGATCCGCGCTTCGGCGTTGACGGCAGACGAAGCGGCGGGAGCCAGTTCATCGAGTCGGCGCAAAATGTCCGCGCCTTTTTGGAGCAGGGCAGTGCGCTGATCTGGATACTCGCCTTCGGGGATTTTTCCGAGGTTGAAGTCGAAGTCGAGTTCCTGCAACGAGTTGATGACGCGGTCACGTTCCGCTTTGAGCGCCGAGACTTCGTGAGATTCGCCCGCGCGGATTCGGCGGCTTCTCGCCATGAACGGCAGGTATAAATACGCACCGACCATGACAAAGACGGCGAGGATGAGAAGGATTGAACTGATTTCCATTGTTGAAGTTGCCTTGGGTTACTTTCAAAATTTTAACCACTGAGACACCGAGACACGGAGTTTTTTTTGTTTTTTTCTCAGTGACTCCGTGTCTCCGTGGTTAGATTAGTCTATGCTTTCCACGACGGATTTGATTTCGTTGACCGACATAAACGGTCCCACCTTCACATGCCGCAGGACGCCTTCGCGGTCGATGAAGTAGGTTTCAGGCACGCCCATCTGACGGTTGAGAATGCTCGAAATGTTCGACTTCAAATCGGGGGCATTGGGGAAGGTGATGTCGAACTTGGTCAGGTAGCCTTCGGCACCTTTGGGCGTGTCCACGTAATCCACGCCGACGAGGACCACGTCACCGCCGTCTTTGTAGAACTGCCAGGCTTCTTCGAGGTCGGGCGCTTCCTGCTCGCAGGGTTTGCACCACGAAGCCCAAATATTCACCACCACCACCTTGCCGCGCAGGTCGGAGAGTTTCATCTTCGCCGTGCCGTTGTACTCGTAGCCCGGGTAAAACTCAAGTTCAAAATCAGGCACGGGTTTGCCAATTTCCGCCATCGGGTTTTGGGCGCGTTTCAGTCCAAAGGCGACCAGCAGCAGCAAGCCAGCCAACGCCGCCCAGATGACAACCTGCGCCCACATGGGAACGCCGCGTTTTTTTGTTATTTCTTCGGTCATGTCCATTCTCCATGTCAATATGTCGCTGCGAGGCGGGCGCTCTCCCCGACAAAGCAATCTCCTGTACTGAGTTGGAGATTGCTTCGTCGCCCTACGGGCTCCTCGCAATGACGGGTTATTTCTGTTTCTTCAACTCTTCTTCAAACCGCGAGACGTAATCGTCTTTCTGAACCTGCGCCGTGCTTTGAACGGGAGCGGCGGCTTTGGGCTTTGTCCACTCTTTGAGCGAGCGGAAGAGGATGACCGCGCCCACAAGAATAACGGCGGGCGGCAGGAGGTAAATCAACCAG
>CAILWD010000616.1 GCA_903837815.1 uncultured Chloroflexota bacterium
CCAGGAATGAATGATCCACGGGCACGTGTTTTTTGTTTGAAAGGGATTCTGTTTTTTCTGCTTCAATCCTGCAATGGGATTCCTTTCGGCAATCCAGAACCAGCACCGTCTGCTTCTGTGCCTACTGCTTCTGTAAGCGTCACTCCTTTCGACACGCTTACTCCCTCGATTACGCCCACCATTACGCCGTCGCCGACCATCATTCGCATCCCGACCCAGGACCCGAACCAGCCAACGCCCACCTTCGAGCCGATTCCCATTTTCATCGGGAAGTACACCGCCACGCCGGATATCGTTGTCCTGCCGACCCCCATTGGGCCCGGTCTCGGTTTCCTTTCGGTTGAGATGACCGAGAAGACCTTGTACTGGGGCGTTTGCAAGCCGAATAAGGCCAGGATCATTGCGAAAGTCGAAAACCCCGAGGCGGTTTTCAGCGTGATCATTTTCGTGCAGGTCAAGGATTATTATAGCGAAGATTACACCCCCTGGACGTCTGGCAATACCATGCAAAACCATTGGAACGGGACTTTTACCTATTGGCAGCAGGCAAACACAACCGAAGGACACAACCATTATAAAAAGTCGTGGATACGCTTCCAGTTGGTGGCAACCAATGATTTTGGAGAAGTGATTGGGCGCACCAAGGTTTTCGCCAATGAGATTACAATGTCACCTTGTATGGGGCTTAACCCGCTCCAAGGACAATGACAACCATGAAAAAAATAGCCCTGCTTCTATTAGTTGTCTTTTTGCTTTCCGCCTGTTCCATGACGGCAGATGAAATTTTGGGCAGACAGCCCACACTTCCTGTGCCGCCCGCGACGAATACCCCAACCGCCGCGCCGACTTCCACGCCGACAGTCCCCTCCCCGACTTTCACTTCCACTCCAACCCTTGTCGGATTGAAGACGAAGACGCCGACGGAAATTTCCACCTCCACTCTGCTCGTGCTGACCCAGCCCGGGGTGACCCTGCTGCCCACCGTTACCGCAGTGACACTTGTGCCGCAAGTCGCAATGCCCGGCTTTGTGTCGGTGTCTGTCTCTGATGAAGTCTTTTACAAAGGCACGAAATGCCCGCCGTCTTCGGTAAAATTTACAACTCAAGTCGCCAATGCGGCAGGGGTTTCATTCGTCGTGCTGTTTGTGCGCTTCAAAAGCAAGTTGACTGGCGTTACCAGCGAGTGGACCAGCCTCGATATGCAGAGGGGCGCGATACCGGGCTTCTTTGTTCATGATCTGCTCCCGCTGGAGATGAAAGCAGTCGACGGCTTCGAGAATGCCTGGGTTCAATACCAACTCGTGGCAACCGATTCCAATTCCAACCAGTTGGGGCGGACGGATATCTTCGATGAGCGCCTGTCCCTGCTCAATTGCGTTGTTACGCCGACCCCGTCCCCAACCGAAACATCAACCCCATTTGTGCCATGACAAACTTTCCTCTCGACCTGATTCGATTTTTGCGCAAAGCCACCCGAGTCGTCGCCCTGACCGGGGCAGGCGTATCGCAGGAAAGCGGACTCCGCACCTTTCGAGATGCCCAATCTGGACTTTGGGCGCAATTCCGCCCGGAAGATTTGGCAACGCCGCAGGCGTTTGCCCGCGACCCCAAACTGGTCTGGGATTGGTATGCATATCGTCGCCGCGCAGCGCAGACCGCCCATCCGAATGCCGGTCATTTTGCGCTTGCCGAAATGGAGAAAAAAATCTCCCAATTTACGCTCGTCACGCAGAATGTGGATGGTCTGCACCATGCGGCAGGAAGCAAAAATATTCTCGAATTACACGGCAATATCTTGAGCGTGCGCTGTTCGCAATGCGGAGCTTTCGCAGACGACTGGAATGAAGACCGCGATGAAGTGCCGCATTGCAAAAAATGCAACGGCTTGCTGCGTCCTAATGTGGTGTGGTTCGAAGAGTCTCTGCCCCGCGAGCAATTGGACGAGGCGGTTCAAGCGACTCGCGCATGTCAGATCTTCTTTTCGATTGGGACATCGGGGGCGGTGCAGCCTGCCGCTTCGTTGGCACATGCCGCCAAAGCCGAGGGCGCGGTTGTGGTGGAAGTCAATGCCGAAGCGACGCCGCTTACCTACAAGGCAGATTTCTCCTTCAGCGGCAAATCAGGCGAGATTTTGCCCGAATTGGTGAAAGCAGTTTGGGAAGACCAAGGCTAGGCGACCGGGGTCAGAACAAAGTAAACGATGAAGACCGTCACAGAAACGACGGTATGAAGGGTTAATACATTGTTGATGTACTGCTTTTCTTCATCTTCCAGGTTCGGCCGCGCATAGAGCGGGACGATAAAAGGCGGCGGCGCGATGAGCAGGGTGAACAAGCCCGCTTGAAAATATCCGTTCAGTTGCAGGAAATTTTGCATCAGGTGGATATTTAACAGCAGCGCGAGCGGAATCAGAATCCCCATCCGAATCAACACTACAAGCGAAGCGGCTTTCAGACCCGCGCCGTTGAGTTTGATTCCATAGCCGACGATTATCAAAATCAATGGGACGGTGAGACTGCCGAGAAACTCAAAGGTGGTCATCAACGCGCCTGTCACAGGCAACTGGTACAGCCATTGTTGACCGCCAAGCACGTTGAAAAGCAGGCTGGCTAAAATGGTCATCACAACCGGCGCAGACAGGAAGGATTTTACGATTTCAGCGGGGTTTTGCACTCCATCTCGCTTGACCAGCAGCAAGGGCAGAAACACAAACCAGATGAATATTTCATGTCCCAGGTCGGTGACGGCGATGTAGCCGATGTTTTCCAAGCCGTAGGCGGCTCCAAAAAGACTGAGCGCCAGCATCCCATACTCGAACCCGGTGACAAGGTAGGGGAAATAGGAATATCGGACACCCAGTTGTTTCCTGAGCAATTGCCCCAACAGGAATAACAGAATGCAAAGCGAAAACGTGACGGCAAAGATGATGAAGTAGGAGGATTGCAATTCGACATTCAGGAAGGAAATAAAGATAACCGACGGCAGCGCCAGGTTGACCACGATCTTTCGCAGTTCACCAACGGCGGATTCAGTCAGAAAGTTCTTGCGCCGGACCCAATATCCCAGCGAGATAAGAAAGAGGATGGGCAGGACCTGATTGAGGATTCGGGTGGTTTGTTCCATTGATGATTACTCCGTTTTTTTTTAAATGAATTCGCTCAAGTTCGAATCGAGAATTCGCTTCAATTCAGCAAAATTATCCTCGCGTGTTTCGACGAAGAGAAAGCCGAAAACCGAGTACTCGCGGTGATCCAGTTTTCGCAATTCGAGCGGTTTCTCGAAACTGGCAAGCGCCTTTTCGTAGTTGAAGGCGGTGATGTCGTTTGCATGAACGCCCGTCGAGTTATCCAGTACGACCAGACTGTAGAGTTTGCCATCCTTGCCTTGCAGCGCTTCGTCCCAATTCGGCTTTTCATCCTGCCAGTAACACAGGTACGGATTGAAGCCATACGCCAGATGAGAAATATCTGCCGTGGTACACCAGCCGCCGAAGCGCATCGGGTTGACTTCGATGGGCAGCAAAACGCCGTCCTGCCGCCTGACTTCGATGTGGGCGGGGAAATTTTTCAGCCCCGCCAGTTTGCCAATTTCATCCGCGAACCGCGTGAAATCCGCCAGGTTTTCTTCGATGATTTTTTTCGAGGTGGTGTAGACCCTGTCGCTGACATCGGTTTCGGAGGCAAAGGTATGTTTGAGGATGCTCAACACCACAGCCTCGCCCTCGGCGTTGAAGTAGGCGTCGAAGGCGTACTCGTCGCCGTCGATGCACTCTTCGATGATGAATGAACTGGAATCCAAAACCGCTTCGGGGTACGCGTTTCTGCTTTTTTCTGTCTCCGCTATGATGGCTTCGATTATGCCGCGCCAGTCTGCATGGCTTGTGACCTTGCGCACTCCCACGCTGAAAAATCCAACCGCTGGCTTGATGATGAACGGCAGGGGGAAATCTGTCACATCAACGGTTTTCAAATCCTCCAGGCGGACTTCCCTGAATTTGAAATTGGGAAAAAGGGGCTGGGTCAATTCCCTGAATTTGATCTTGTCTTTGAAAAGGGAGATTTTTTCGGGCAGGCTGCTGAATTCCAGATGTTTGGCAATCCAGCCGATGGCGTTTTCGGAGGTGGTGTAAATTTTCAAGGTGTGCGCCGCGCGCGCCATCTCAACCGCTGTTTCCTCGCTGATGATGTTCGTGCCGCTGTGTAACCCCAGTTGTTGCGCAATCTCTGTGCCCACTACCGGAATATTGTTTGCCCTGACCGTCTCCTTGAAAAATTCCGAGATGTAGGGCTTGTCTGCGAAGAACATTAATGACTCCTTGAATTTTTTTGAACTGTCTTGATGACAGCCCGCCGATTTTACCCCATTGCCTCTGGCTCCTTCCAACTGGCGAAATTTCAACCCGCCCTTGCGCTGCATTATAATCATTGGTGTTCCGCGAACTGCGGAAAAAGGAGACTGAATGAAAAAACTGCGTCAAGCGATGTTTGCATTTTTAATGCTCACACTTCTGTTATCTGCATGTGGCTCGCAGCCGACCCCGGTTGTGATGGTGGTAACTGCCACCCCCATGCCGCCGACTGAAACCGCAGCCCCCGAACCTACACCCACCCTTGTGCCGGTGCCGTTGTTGGGCGCTCAGAATGGAACCACCATGCGCTGGATCGACGGCAGTACGCTGGCTTATGTTCCCCAGTCGGAATTTGTGATGGGCAATGCCGGCTTCGACGCTCCCGTCCGCACGGTGGCGCTCGATGCGTTCTGGATTTATGAAACGAAAGTCACCAACCGCATGTATGCGCAGTGCGTGGCGGTTGGCGCATGTACCAATCCAACAGAGGAACTTGGCGGACCGGTGTATAGCAATCCCCAATACGTTAACCATCCGGTGATCGGCGTCAGTTGGGATCAGGCGCAGTCTTACTGTGTCTGGGCGCAGGGTCAACTGCCGACTGAAGCGCAATGGGAAAAAGCGGCGCGTGGCACAAGCGGCGGCGTATATCCCTGGGGCGATGAGAAACCCGCCTGTGACCTGCTCAATCTCGGCTATTGCTCCGGGCGTACCACTGAGGTGGATGCCTTTTCGGATGGCGTCAGTCCCTACGGTTTATACGACATGGCTGGCAATGTATTCGAATGGGTGAGCGACTGGTACGATGAAGCGTACTATGCCAGCGCGCCCGCAGCCAATCCGACGGGGCCTGAGAGCGGGAAGTTTCGCGTTATTCGCGGGAGTTCCTTCGAGACCGATTTCGACCAGGTCGAATCCGCCATGCGTCACTTTGGCACGCAGACCTATCACAGCCGCGACTTGGGATTCCGCTGTACGGTCACCGCCCCGCAGCCTTTGGCTCCCTACTGCCAGACCGCAGCATACATCCCCACGGGGGTGATTGTTGCCAACGGCTGTGAATTGCCCCAGACCGGAGTTGCAGGTCAATACTGTGCAGGAGGAAATAGTTTTGCCACGGTGGATATTCCAGACGACGCGGTCTATGAGGTGAGCAAAGCCTTGAAGTGCGAAGAAGCCGTCGTGGACGGACAACGCCTCCTCACCTGCCTTGGACCAAAGGCGAAAGAGACGACCAACGAAATTACCGTATGCAACCCGACTTGCAGTAACTCTCCGAACATTACCGGGGCTGTTCCCACCTGCGACCCGGGTTACGCGCTCGATTCGGCAAATGGCGTTTGCAATTATTCCCCGGTTTCTGCCCAGGTGGGCGTGGCGGGCTGTCCGGTGGGCTATGTCATCTCCGAACGGGGCGGGGTTCAATCCTGTGTGGTTGGGATCAATGGAAATGGAGAATGCCCCACTGGTTTGTATTTCGACGATCTTGCGGGTAGGTGTGTTCCGCCAAGCGGGGCTGCGGATGCGCCGTATGGGATCGACAATGCGCCGCTGGCTCTCGCCTCCTATGCGGGATGCCCCGCCGGTTATTCCTTTAGCGACGTTTTCCAATGTTGCCAGGCTGTGAGTGGCGGAACGTATCCCGGCTGTCCGCCCGGCGCCACCTTTAACTCTGAACTTGGCGCGTGTTCACCGAGCGAAATCCGCCTTGCAGGGCCGGGCTGTGTTACGCTGGATGTAACCACACTCAGATGCAGTCAACCAGTGGATACCTGTTCCCCGATCAGCAACGAGACGCGCTGTATCAATAATCCCTTCTGCCGCTGGAACGAAAACGCCGGTACCTGCGATATCCGCAAGTAAAAACAGTTTCATCGCCGAAAACGTCCCGTGGATTGAATTCCATGGGACGTTTGTTTTTCACAAAAGGGGGCATGTTTTGGTGTGCCAGTCGGTGACTTGCTGACAGGCATACCCTGTGCGCAGAACGCCCGCTTCATTCCACGCGCGTGAGACGACTTGCATCCCGATGGGCAAGCCGTCCTTTGTAAATCCGCAAGGCAGGCTCAAAGCAGGGAGCCCGGTGAGGTTGAAAGGCGCAGTGAAGCGTGTCAACTGGCGGGCGCGTTCGAGAGCATCCTCTCCTTCCAGCACCGGGGCGGGGATGGGGGTGGTGGGCAGGATCAACGTGTCGTACACGTTAAGTAACAGTTCGCACTCTCTCCTGATTTCGGATTGGGTGCGCCTGGCGAGGATGTATTCGGTGGAGGTGAATGCCGCTCCCGCTTCCAGCCTTTGACGAACGTCTGCGCCGAACCAGTCTGGGTGTTCTTTCAGCCGTTCTCGATGGAAGGCGGCGCCGTCTGCCTGGGTCATCAGGGCATTGGCAAGCGTGGCCTCCTTGAGAAAATCCACGTTTACCTCTTTGATGCTTGCTCCCAGTTGTTCAAGCATTTTTGTCGTGCGGCGGACCGCCTGCAATACCTCTGCATCTGATTCTTCGATGAAATCGCCAACCGCCAGCGCAATCTTGCGCTCCTTCATTGTGTCTTTCAAGTGGCTGGAGTAATCGCCGGGGAGCGTTTTGACGGACACGGGATCAAGCTCATCATATCCGCCCATGACTTGAAGCATGAGCGCAGCATCTTCGACATTGCGTGTGATGGGACCTGCATGGTCCAGGTTCCACGAGAGCGGGAGAATGCCGCGCAGACTGACCCGCCCAAAGGTGGGTTTGAGTCCGACTACGCCACACAACGAA
Source organism: uncultured Chloroflexota bacterium (assembly GCA_903837815.1). Lineage (GTDB taxonomy): Bacteria > Chloroflexota > Anaerolineae > Anaerolineales > Villigracilaceae > Villigracilis. The sequence goes on from CAILWD010000616.1 coordinate 7,110, forward strand.
GCGGGGATGCGGATCGATCCTCCCGTATCGGTGCCGAGGGCGGCTAGCGCCATGCCTGTGGCCACGGCGACGGCGCTTCCGCCAGAAGAGCCGCCCGGTGTGCGGGTTACATCCCATGGATTTTTGCAAGCGCCATAATGCGGATTGTTGTTTGTGACGCCAAGTGCAATCTCATGGGTGTTGGTCTTGCCGACGATGTGCGCACCCGCCTTCTTTATCTTTTGCACCACAATGGCATCTTCCTGCGGGATGTTATCTGCGAAGAAACGCGCTCCGGCTGTTGTGCGAATCCCTTTTGTGTCGTACAGGTCTTTTACCGCAATTGGAATGCCGCACAACATTCCCTCATTTGCCGTGGAGGGTTCCTGGGCAATGACTGTGATAAAGGCGTTGAGAAGCGGATTCAATCGCTCGATTTGGCGGTAACAGGCTGAAACCAGTTCGACGGCCTCGATTTCCTTGCTTTTCACAAGGTTGCGCAGATCGGTCAGGTGTAAAGAGGAAATATTCATGTAAGGCCTATTATAACTAAATGGGACAATCCTCCCATAGCCTATCTGTACCTGCATTACGGTTTTCTTAAATCAGCAAAATCTAAACGTGAATACCTAGCCGTTTAGGAAGTGCGAGTCTCACCTGCAAGAATGGGTTTTCGATTCGCGCAGAGCGGCTCATTTTCCGGGAGTTTTGCGTAAGTCGTGGTTACATAACTTCGATTGCCGCGAGGGATTTTTCCCCTTCGTTGTAGTAGGCGCGGTATGGGATGTTCGGCAGAATGGCGGAAAATGCAACATTGGAAACCTCGAACTTTACGTTGCCCAGTGTGCAGAAATATTCCTTGGGGAGGTCTTCGTCATAACTCGGCACCTCTAGTTTGGGCAAGCCTTCCACAGTTTTCCATATTCCAGCCGGAGGC
>CAILWD010000617.1 GCA_903837815.1 uncultured Chloroflexota bacterium
ACCGCGGCTACGGCATCCCCTACAAAGGCAACTACTCCTCCTGGCTCGAACAAAAACAGGAGCGCATCCGCCTCGAAGAAAAAGCCGAATCAAAACGTCAGCAGACCCTCCAGCGCGAACTCGAATGGATTCGCATGTCGCCCAAAGCGCGTCAATCCAAAGGACAAGCCCGCGTCAGCGCCTACGAAAAATTGCTCAATCAAGAAGCCGAAGCACGCCGCGAAGAACTGGATATCTACATCCCGCCTGGTCCGCGCCTCGGTGATGTTGTTTTTGAATTTGACAAGGTGACCAAGTCTTACGCCAGCCCCGACGGAGGAGGGGACGACCGCCTCATTCTCGACGGGTTTTCTGCTTCTGTTCCCCCAGGCAGTATCATCGGGATAGTGGGTCCCAACGGCGCAGGCAAGACCACCCTGCTCAAGATGATCGTCGGCAAAGAGAAACCCGACAGCGGCACGATCAAGATCGGCGAAACCGTCAAACTCTCTTACGTAGACCAAAACCGCACCCTCGACCCTGAGAAAACCGTCTACGAAGAAATCTCAGGCGGCGCAGACTTCCTTGAACTCGGCAAGAAGAAGATCAACGCGCGCGGCTATTGTTCTGCATTCAACTTCGCAGGCTCCGACCAGCAAAAGAAAGTCGGCATCCTATCAGGCGGCGAACGCAACCGCGTTCACTTAGCCAAAACCCTCACCGAAGGCGCCAACGTCATCCTGCTCGACGAACCCACCAACGACTTGGACGTGAACACCCTCCGCGCCCTCGAAGAAGCCATCAGCGAATTTGCAGGCACCGCTTTGGTTGTGAGTCACGACCGCTGGTTCCTCGACCGCATCTGCACCCACCTCATCGTCTTCGAAGACGACTCCCAAGCCACCATGCATATCGGCAACTGGTCCGACTACGAAACAATGATGACCGAGAAATTTGGAAAAGATTTAACGCCCCATCGCGTGAAATACCGCACGTTGAAACGATAACAAGTCCATGTCATTGCGAAGCGTTGCATTTTATTTCATGTTCCCGCAAAATAATGGGATACGGCATCCGCTGTACCCCATTATTTATTTCCACCCCTAATTGCCAGCCGCATGTAAATTACTGGTACGAAGGTTCTACTCTGACCAAAGCATCGCAGCGGCAAACAGGGGCTATAATATCCCAATGGCATCCATTACCATTTCCGCGCGCACAGAGGCGCATCCCCACCTGCGCCCGCTCAATGTTTTGCGCGACCTCGCCGCTGTGGCAGATCTGATCGAGATTTGCTTCTCCAGCACTATGGACAACGACGGGAAACAATATCTGCAGGATATGCGCCGTGCCGGAAAAGATAATTCCTTTACCCGCTGGGCAAACCGCGCTGTTGAGACCACATCCCTGCCGTTGAGCGGATATGTATGGGAGGAAAACGGCAGGGTCATTGGTAACGCCAGCCTAATTCCCTTCACTCGCGGAAAAAAACGAGTTTATTTGATTGCCAACGTCGCCACGCATCCGGACCACCGCCGCAGGGGAATTGCGCTGGCCCTCATGGAACGCACCATGCGGCACATCAGTGAAAAAAAAGCGACGGACGCCTGGCTTCACGTTCGCGATGACAATCCCGGCGCAATTGACCTGTACCGAAAACTTGGTTTTGTCGAGCGCGCCCGCCGCACATCCTGGCAGGCACATACGGATCCTCACATCCCAAATCCGCCGCGCCATATCTCCATCACGAGCAGGAAAGCCGACGATTGGCCGACCCAACTTCATTGGCTCTCGCAACGCTATCCAGATTTTTTAGCCTGGCACCGCAATTGGTCATTCAAAACCCTGCGTCCCGGATTCTGGAACTGGCTCTACCTGTTCTTTGTGGATCTCAATATCCGCCAATGGGTGGCGCTCGAAAACGGGAAAATGGAAGCCGCACTCGCCTGGATCCCCTACGGGCGGGGTGAAGCCCTGTTTCCGGCGGCGGGCGAAGAGTCGGACCCCGACGCCATCTCCGCGCTGTTATTCGCGGCGCGGCGCGAATTGAGCCACTCATATTCCAGCATCGCGCTGGAATTCCCCGCAGGCAGATTCGATAACGCCATCTGTGCCGCGGGTTTCAAACCCATGCGCACGCTGGTCTGGATGCAGGCAACTTTATAATCTCCACTGCGTATTTATCATCAGACAGAAAGGAGAAAGAATGACAAAATTTTTGATTCGCTGGGGTATCAACGCGGCGGCGCTATACGCGGCGGTATGGCTTGTGCCCGGCATCGAATTTCGCGGCGATTGGACCGGGGTGCTTTGGCTGGCGCTCATTTCGGGTTTGCTGAACGCGCTTGTGCGCCCGCTGTTGAAATTTCTCACCTGCCCGTTGATCATCCTGACCCTGGGATTATTCACCATTGTCATCAATACCGTCATGCTGTTGCTCACCAGCCGCATCGGACAGGCTTTTGGCATCGGTCTTACGGTGGACGGTTTCTGGACGGCGGTGCTTGGCAGTCTGGTCATCAGTATCGTCAGCATCATTATGAGCATTATTTTCCGCGACGAATTAAAGGGCAAGAAGGTATAAGACGCGCAAAAGCAGGCGGTCATCTCAAAAGATGACCGCCTTTTTCATGCGACAAAGGAGAAGACATGAAACTCGAGACCATCACCCGCATTCCGAAAAAGCAGATTCACAAGACGCCCCTGCTCTTTGTTCATGGGATGTGGCACGGAGCCTGGTGCTGGGATGAGTTCTTCCTGCCCTTTTTCGCCGATAACGGCTACCACGTTGCCGCCCTGAGCCTGCGCGGACATGCCGGCAGTGAAGGCAAAATTGCGGGCAGTACCATCGCCGATTACCTCAGCGATGTGGAACAGGTGGCAAAAGCCTTCGATACTCCGCCCGTAGTTATCGGGCACTCGATGGGCGGATTCCTCACGCAGAAATATCTGGAACGGAATGATGCGCCCGCCGCTGTGTTGCTGGCATCCAACCCGCATTTTGGGTTGTTCCCCACATTTCTCCGCCTCGTTGTCGAGCGCCCACTGGTGGTCTTGAAGGCGCTGACTCAACTGCGAATGCGTCCTGTGGTGGAAACACCCGAAGCTGCGCGTTGGGCGTTGTTTTCGGAAAATATGCCGAAAAAGCGCTTGTTGAAATATTACAAAAAACTGAACGACGAGTCCTTCCGCATGTTCATCGACCTGCTGGGATTGAGTCTCGCGCACCCGAAGAAGGTCAAGACTCCTCTGCTCATCCTCGGCGCGGAAAATGATAACGCCATTACTCCGGGCCAGGTACATGTCACTGCGCGGGCCTACGGTGTGACAGCCGAAATCTTCCCGAACATGGCGCACGATATGATGCTCGAACCCGATTGGGAATCTGTTGCCAGGCGGATATTAGATTGGCTGAAAGAAAAAGAAATATAATTTCGCCGTCAGACACCGCCCAGCAGACTGCTCATCCCATGCAGGCCCGTTTCAGCCAGTTGGTAATTTTCGATCTTGCGCATATATTCGAACCCTGTCAGGCGGGTTGGCGCTTTTGCAATTTCATCCATCGTTGACCAACCTGCAAGCAGCGCTTTGACAGGGGCATTCACCACTCCGTCCACGTCAACCACACACCAGACTACAACGTCGGCTTTCTTCTTCAAGTCGGGGAATTGGTCAATGGAAATGCAGCGTCCCAATTCCTGCCAGTATTCCCTGCCCCAGGATTTTATTTCGACCCGCAAAACTTTTTTATACCCCTGAATCTTCACAACGATGTCTGCCAGTTTTTCCCTGTCGGGGAAGCGAAAATGCGAATCGAGTTTCAGGTTTCGGGTGAGCAGAAATCTTTCGACGGCGAGTTCTCCCAATTTCCCCTTGAAGTGTGAATTCAGGCGGTTGTTGTAATATCCGCGCTGATTTTCCCAGCGGGCAAACGAGGTGCGGGCGGTCTCAGCCGCCCATTGGACATCGTCGGGGGAGAGTTCGACTTCAAGGTTATTCATATCCGCCGAGTTATATTTCCAAACAGATTCAAATAACAGACCTCTTGCAGAAGACAATCTGCCTCAATTTCGAAAGCGGACGTTGGAGAGCGTCTATTACATAATGACATCTGCCCCGGCGTTTGGCTTGCAAACATAAACGCTTGCCTCCAAGTCGGACTTCTTTTTATATGCCGCTGACACCGCGTTTACAAATTCATCAACCTTTTGCTCTTCGACGAGGGCAACGGCACAACCACCGAAACCCGCTCCCGTCATTCGCGCGCCATAGCAGGACGATTGTTCCTGGGCGCACTCTACAATTTGATTAAGCGCTTTGTTGGTCACTTCGAAATCATCGCGCAGACTGGCATGGCTGGCGTTGAATAATTCGCCCAGACGTTTCACGTCGCCTGCTTTCATGGCTTGTACGGCTTCCAGCACCCGCATATTTTCAGTGACGATGTGCCTTGCCCGCTTCATGATATTTTTTCCCAATTTGCCTTCCCCTTTTTTCAACGCTTCCATGCCGACATCGCGCAACGCCTTGACTCCAAACCAGTGTGCCGCCTCTTCGCATTGACTTCGCCTTTCGTTGTAGGCTGAGTCAACGAGTCCGCGGCGGGTGGAGGTATCCAAAATCACCACCGAGATTTTCTCTGGCAGGGGGGCGTGCTGAATTTCCAGCGTGCGGCAATCCAGAAACAGGGCATAGCCTTTCTGTGATGCCGCGCTTGCCATCTGATCCATGATGCCGCAGTTGACGCCCACCCATTCGTTCTCGGCTTTCTGCGAGATGCGCGCCATTTTCGCCGCATCCCATGGAAAGCCTGAAACGGCGGCAAAGGCGCGCGCGGCGGCAAGTTCCACTGCGGCAGAGGATGATAATCCCGCGCCGCGCGGTACATCCCCTGTCATGGTGGCGTCGAAACCGCGCAGCGCGCAGCCTTCCTTTTGCAGTTCATAGGCAACCCCCTTTACATATTCGATCCAGCCTTCGCCTTTGGCAAAGGAATGAAGGTCGAAAGCCGCGTCAACTTGAAGGTCAAGGGAACGGATGCGGACAATTGAATCAGTCCGTGGGGCGAGAGCAATCCAGACCTCGCGGTCAATTGCCATTGGCAGGACAAATCCATCGTTATAATCGGTATGTTCGCCAATCAGATTTACCCGCCCGGGCGCTCGCGCGATAAATTGGGGTTTGGCGTTAAAATAGGCCGAAAAAGATTGCGTGAAAGTTTCTATTTCCATAGCCGCATTTATACCATAGAGGCATCGTGACCGAACTCGAATTGCTGCAAATGTATGAGCCTGTTTTGCGCTTCGCCAAAAGCGAGCGTTTTTTCCCAATGGCGGTAGAGCCATATCTGGAGCGCTGCGCTCTGTTTGCAAGCGGGCCGCGCGGCATGGTGGAGTTTCTCTCTCACCACACTGAACCGCTGGTCACACGCATCGGCAGGTTGAAGAATGAGCAATTTTACCTGCGGTTTGTCAACAAGGCGTTGAACGATTCCGATGCCTGGGTCTGGCTGGCGATTCTTTCAGTAGCGGGAACCGTTGCGGGATGGTTTGCCGGGCGGACGGTCGGCGTGGAAATTGCGCTTTCCGCCTCGCTCATCGTCGGTTTGATCCTTTTCATGCTTGCCTCTCCTGTTCGCCTGCGGATTATTCCGGCAGCGCTGGCGGCTTTTCTGTTTATCGCGCTCGAAATCGCTCCGATCTGGTTTTTTCTTCACCAGAGCCGCTATGTCAGTGTCGCGGTGGAATATCTGATCCTGCTGCCGATCTATCTGATCGTTCTTTTTTATCTTTCCGTTCGCACGATGAAGTTCGTTTTGAGCAATGTCATTCCGGAGATGCCCGGAATGGCAATGGATATCCTGTCACATGCCACCGAGAAGATTGCGCAGGAAGCCTATGCCCAATATGCCAAAATCGTCGAAGCGCATCCTCAACCTGTGTATTACGGACGCGCGTTGCACGAAACCGACGGAGAGGCGAACCGCTGGACAATTCTGCAATACCATTTTTTCTATGCCTTCAACGACTGGCGGCTGGCGGCCAACGGGATGAATCATCACGAAGGCGATTGGGAGATGGTTGCTGTTTACTTGAAGAATGACGCGCCCTACGCGGTTTTGTTCTCGCAGCATGGGGCGGGCAACATCGAAAAATGGGACAAGGTGACCATTGCCGTTGACAGCCATGGGCAGAGGACTCACCCGCTGGTGTACGTTGCGCTTGGCTCTCATGCAAATTACAGCAAGCCTGCGGTTATTCGTTCTCCGGAGATGTACAAAGCGGGCGGTTTGCAACGACTGCTTTTCTGGGTGGATGGGCTGATCCATTACGCCTTTTTGTTGCTTAACCCAAACCAAAAGGCGCGGCAGATCGCCTTGAACGAAATCCACTCCATGCGTGTTGACAGCCTGTTCGATGAGGAGAAATTCTCCCAACTGCGGGACGAGGAAGATCATTACGTGGTCAGCCTGCCGATGGAAATGGCTACCGGGGACGGGTTCCGCGCCGGTGGAAAATCCTTTCGCGAACGTTTCATGAAGTCGGATAGTTACCTTAAACGCAACAAGTCTGATCGCAAGACTACACGTCCGAAAGTAAGCGAATGGCATCGTATCCTTTTGAATCCGGAGCCTGATTGGGTACAATATAAGGGGTTGTGGGGGGTGAAGAGTTGGCTGACGGAAGAATCGGGTCCGCCTGGCCCCAAGTGGAGCCGGCTCCAAAAGAATCAGACCGGCGTGTCGGAGCGGGCACGCTGGGGCAAGCCGCTCGACTGGCTTGAAGAATTGGAAAAACTTTCGCACTCATCATGACAAGGAGAAAACAATGTCCATTTCACAGGTTCTAGAAGTTGCCCTGGGTCTTATCGTCGTCTACTATATACTTGGCTCCATCATTTCGCTGATCACGCAATGGATCAACGAGTTTTTCGAAGCGCGTGGCAGGGCGCTGGAAGGATACTTGATCAGGATCATCGGCGAGAAGAAGATCGGCGATTTTGTCAGCCTGCCGCAGTTGGATGCGCTGCGCCCCA
>CAILWD010000618.1 GCA_903837815.1 uncultured Chloroflexota bacterium
ACAGCAGGGTTCCAAAACCAGTCGCCAGCACAGGCGACCAGGATTGGTTGATGGCTTTGGTGAAGCGTTCGCCCACTTCCTGACCCAACGCCACCATGCCGAAGAGCCACGCCAGCGGCACGATCATTGCCGCCACAAGCGCAACGGGGATGAGAATTAGCGTGACGGTCATAATGAGGATGGCGAGCGGCGCGACAATGACGGCGAGCAAGCCGAAGCTACCTGCAAGGACGGGCTGCCCCATGACGGCATCTGCCACCCGCTCCAGTTGAGGTTTCAGGAAGAGGGTCAGCAGCATGGCGATGGCGGCGACGGCGAACGAACGCCAGATGACATTGAAGACATCCCATAGCGGGTTGAAGTCGAAGTCGAAGGCGGGCGTATTGGGGATGTTGGGCGCGTCGGGGGCATTCGGCACGGCAGGCACTTCGGGAATATCCACAGGCGGGGCGTTGTTGGTGATGGTTCCGCTGATTTCGGCGCCAGGTTCTTTTTCCACCTGCCCGCCCATCGTCGCCACATCGCCGTCGATGTTTGCGGTTTCGGTCAACATCGCCTGCCCGCCGATGACCGCCACGTCGCCGTCGATTTCAGAGGAGACCGACAGATTGCCGCCGATGATGGCGACATCGCCGTTGACATTTCCATCAATGGAAAGGTTGCCGCCAATCACAGCGACATCGCCGTTGACGGTTGCGCCTTCTTCGATGGTGACATTGCCGCCGACAACTGCCAGACTGCCGTCGAGGGTTTCATCGCTGGCGAGGGTGTAATTTTGTCCCAGCAGGAACACGTCGCCGCCGTTGGGGCTTTGTGCGTGGGCGCTGGCGGTTGGCACAAATAGAAGCGCCAGTAAAAGAATGAGGGTGGTTAGTTTTTGTTTCATGCGGTAACTCCTTGCGGTGCGCGGCTGAATTGCCAGATTGAGATTGTCCACACCAGACCCAGCCCTGCCAGCGCAGAGATGAGCACCATCCAAACGTAAGGCGGGATGAAGTCGGTTGCCATGCGCAACAGCACGGCGATTACTTCGGTGAAGGCTTGCAGCGAGGTGAGGACGAATAGAAAATAGCCGATTCCCGCTGTGACCCATTCGACGGGGGCGGAGGCAACGGCAAAGATGTAAGGCGCGAGCAGCCAGCCGAGAAGTCCCGTTCCGCTTACCAGTAAAACGATCATGCCCCACAGTCGGCGGCGGCGTTCGGCAATCTTTTGGGCGGCGAGCCGCTGTTGAAAGCGCAGGGTGAACCCAGCCGCGGGGCGGGCAACGGGCGCGGAGCGCAGCGCCAGCCCCGTTTCGGTCAGCGCGGTGCAATGCGAACAAGTCCGCAGGTGCAGGTCGAGTTCGCGCTTTTCGGCGGGGGACAGGTTTTTATCTTCCAAAAGCCAGGTTTCAAAAGGCTGGTGATTCATAGGTTCTCCTTTCGGCATGGGCGCGGGTTTCCTCCTCCTGCCACATACCCGCCAGTTCTTTGCGGGCGCGATGCAGGCGGCTCTTGACCGCGCTGACCGTCAGCCGCAACGACTCGGCAATCTCGATCTCGGAATAGTCGTACCAATATCTCATGATGATGGCGGCGCGGTCGGTGTCGTCCAGGTCTTTGAGCATGGATTGGACCCGGGTTCGCGTCTGCCCTTTGATGGATTCCGCTTCGGGGTTGGGGGAGTCGGGGTCGGCAATCTCGAAGGTGTTGCCTTCCTCGTCTTCCGCGTCCATCGAAAACATCGAAAACTTTCTGCGGCGGAGTTTGTCTATGCAATAATGCGCCGCAATGGAAAGCAGCCAGGTGGCAAAGGGGCGCTTTTGGTCGTAGCGGTGCAAGTGCTGGTAGGCGCGGAGGAAGGTCTCCTGAGCGGCGTCTTCCGCCAGTTCAGGTTCGCCCAACATGCGGTAGCACAGGTTAAATACGGGGGTTTGATAGGTCTCGACGAGTTTGGTAAACGCTTCGTCGCTGCCTTGCTGGGCTTCCAGCGCCCAGGCTTGTTCTTCGTTCACGAGCGCTCCTTTTCATTTACTGCACTTTTTTTACGCAGACCGGGGGAAAAGGTTGCACCCCTCCCGTCGCTCCGCGCCACCCTCCCCAAATTCGTAGAATTTGGGGAGGGAAGGGTGGGGTCAATGGTGATGCCCCTCCCCTTCGGGACCGAGAACCTGCTGCCACCGCCCAAGCGACTCTGACCTTTGGGCGAAGAAAATGGCGACGACGGTGGTGATGGGCACGGCGGCGATCAGCCCCAGTGAGCCGACGAGAGTCCGCACGATTTCTTCGGCGATGAAGGCAAAGTTGACGAGGTAGCCGTAGTCGCCGCGCGCGAGGGAGAACATCAACAGCATGGGCAGGGATGCGCCCGCATACGCCAGCACCAGGGTGTTGACCGTCGCCGCGACGTGATCCTGTCCAATCCGCATGGCAGAGTTGTACAGGGCGCGGAAGCCAAAATTCGGGTTGGCGTGATGAAGTTCAAAAACCGCTGAAGCCTGCGTGGTGACAAGGTCATCCAGCACGCCCAACGCGCCGATAATCATGCCGCCGAGCAGAAGTCCGCGCAGGTTGATTGGGGTTTCCATCAACTGCATCAGGAACATCACGTTTTCGTCGCCTGATCCGTTCAACTTGGCAAAGACCACGAACAGCGCCGAAAGCCCCCCCGTGATGACCAGCACGGCAATCATACTGAGGACTGCCGCGTGTGTTTTGAGAGTCCAGCCGTAGGTGAGGTAGAGGGTGACGCCGAGCAAAATCATCGAGCCGATGATGCTCACCCGCAGCGGGTCTTCGCCGACGAGGATGCGCGGGATGATGTAACCGATGATGACGTACAAACTGAACGCCATGCTCAACAGCGCGCCCACGCCCTTCCAGCGGCTGATGACGACAATGGCGACGGCGAAAATCACCGCCAGCCAGATCATTGGCGTCGTGCGGACAAAATCTACAAAATAGGCGTTGATGACGTTTTCGGGCGTCTTGCTGAGAGAAACCATCACCTTGTCGCCGATGGCAAGGTCATACTCGTCGGAGCGCACCTGACGCTTGCCGTAATCGATTTCCATCGGAATGCCTTCATATTCCCCTTCCAGAATTTTGACGCGGGCAACCTGATATTTTTGCACATGCCCGCCCATGTCGATCTCGCCTTCTTCGATGATTTGAACCACCTCTGCGCGGACGGTGTCCGAGCCGACGGTGGAGAATCCATCACCGGGCAGTTCCACTTTTGTGAAGGTCGAATATAAAATCACCCCTGCAAGCAGCAGCAAAGGAAAGAGCCATGATTTATTTTTCATGGCTCGGATTATAACGTGTGGCTGGTTCGTCCTGAGCGCAGTCGAAGGACATTCATCATGCGCTTCAACTGCGCTCAGCGCGGTTATTACTCCCCCAACCCTGTCGCAATCGATTCCATCTGCGCCAGAATCGCGGGCACTTGTCCGCTGGGGACATTGACGCGGTACATGTGTTTGAATCCGTCGCCAAGCATGATTTTCACCTGTCGCCACGAAGCCAGTTGCGGTTGAAACTCGCCCTGCGGCAAAAGTTTGACCGCTTGCGCCCACTGCGGGTGAGTCTTTTCGTAACTGCCGAGCAGGTCAACTGTGGATGTCCGAATCGGGAAGAGGTGGGTGGCTTCCACCATCCGCGCATCCTGTTCGTTTTCCAACATCCATTTGATGAAGAGCCAGGCTGCCAGTTGTTTCTCCGGCGCCGATTTCAAAATCACGTAGGACGAGCCATAGACCACGAGCGCGTCTTCATTGTCGCCGGGGAAGGAGATAACCGACCAATCATCTGTGCTGTTGGCAGCAGCGAAGGCGCGCGCCACTTCGGGCAGGTCTTCGAGGCTGGCGGTGACAAACAGCGCCTCGCGGTTGGCAAAGGCTTCAAACGGGTCAGTTCCCGCCGCCTGCCAGGAGCAAAGGGCTTCGGACATTTCACGTAAAAACTTGAACGCTTCGATATTGTGCGGCGTGAGAAAACGGTAGCCGTTGCCATCCAAAACGCCGCCCTCGAAAGCCAGCAGCCAGGCGTAGGCAGTCATCGGTTGGGTGTCCACGTACCAGCCGCCCATGAAATCGTTTTGCGGCGTCGCGTCTTTCGACATGGCTTGCTGGGCGCGGCAGGCTTGCTGCTCGAAATCCTCCGGCGCATCGGGCGCGGCAGAAAAACCAATTTCACCCGCCCAGGTTTCGTTCCACAGCAAAAATCGCGCCGTGCGTTGGGCGGGGATGCCAAGCCGCCTACCGCCGTAATTATCTTGATTCCAAAATACGTTGGCAATGTCGCTGGAGTCCAGCCCGTAGGCAGGGTCTTGCGCGTACGCGGTCAAATCTGCGACAATGCCGTTTTTATCCCACTCCAGCGCGTGTTCGGGCAGGGCAATCACCATGTCGGGTTTGTCGGGCGTGGGCAGGGAAGCGGTGGTGTTCTCGTAGAGATTGGTGAAATTGACCTGAGTCTCTGCAATGACCCGAATGCCCCACTCATTCTTTTCGTTGAAGTCTTGAACGAGGGACTCGAAGAGGCTGGATTCAACCCCATACCACGGATGCCAGACCCGGATTTCGTTTCCCTGCAAGGCTTCTTCGCTGACCCCAAGGCTGGACGCCGGTCCCTTGGTGGATACAGGCTTCGGGGTTTTCGTTGCCGACTGCCGGGCGGTCTCCTCAGTCGAAGATACCGACTCGCCAGTGGGGGGCGCTTCGGTCGAGCCGCAAGCCGACAAAATCAGAGATGTGATAAAGAGCAGGGAGAGAATTTTTTTCATGGGTCTTATTGCGCCAGCGTCATGAATGGGACGGGCATGAAAACCAAAACGAAGATGAGAATCATTGCGAGGGCAACCAGCCTGCGGGTGGGGTCGAGGGTGGTG
>CAILWD010000619.1 GCA_903837815.1 uncultured Chloroflexota bacterium
AGCGATTGGTTGGTGTCGATTTGGATGTCTTCGACGGGGGCGTTCGTATCGACAGCGCCGGTGGCGTCTGCCATCCAGCCCTGGGCGCGGAGTCCGCTGGAAGCGTTGACCAAAAAGCCTTCGGCGTCGAGTCCCATCGAGCCTTCGCGGGAGTAGCGGCGTCCTGCATCCTGACCGTACACAAAGAAGCCATCACCTTCGATTCCCAGGTCAAGGTTGCGACCCGTGCTTTCGAGCGTGCCTTGCGCGAAGTTGGCAGAGACATAGCCCATGCCCACGCCGAGTCCGATTTGGGTGGGGTTGGTTCCGCCGAGGGTGTCGGCAGGCGCGGAGCCCAAGCCGAGGGTCTGGGCGAACTGATCCTGGAACATCACGCGGCTGGCTTTGAAACCTTTGGTGTTGGCGTTGGCGAGGTTGTTGGAAACGACATCCAGATATTTCTGGTGCAGGTTGAGGGAACTAATTGCGGTAAACATTGAGCGAATCATTTTATATTCTCCTATTGGTTAGTTTTCAGGCTTCCTCCAGGAGGGCCAGCCTGAATTGAATTGGGTTGAAAAACAGATTTAGTTACAAATCAGGACGCTTGCGAAGCGAACGCTGGTCAAACAAGGAACATCCGCGTTTTTCTGCGTTCATCTGCGTCCAAATGGTTTTAAAAAACGGACTATCCTTTTACATCGATCGAAGACTTTTGCGTTTCGCTTGCCGGGTCGGCAAACACCACGCTGTCGATTTGAGTGAAGACGCCTTCGCCGCGCTGGTTCTTGTCGAGGGCGGTGATGACCATGCGGTTCTGCACGTTGACGATGAACGCCAGGTCGTCCACCACCACCAGCGAAGACTTGCCGCCGCGTTTCTCAGCCTTGTCGATGGCGTCTGAAAGACGGTTGACGTTCTCGCTGTTCAAACTGATGTCGCGGCTCTGCATTCGGCTCTGCGCGTGATTGGAAAACTTGACGCGCTGAACGCTTTCGAGAGTTTCGAGAAAACTGGTGGTACTTTGCTCGGTGGCGGCAGCGGTGGATTGCTGCGCTACAGGCTGTGCGCCAATCCCATTTACCCGTCCAAGTTGAACGCTAAATGGCTCTGTCATAATTATTCTCCTTTGATCTCCAGAACGTCCACCAGGTCAACGGTTTCGTCGCCGATCTTGATCTGCGGGTCGCTGGCTTCGGCAATGACTCCATCCACCACGCCTTCGATGACCTTGCCATCGGCGCGGCTTGCCTTCACCGTCTTGCCGATCAGGCTTGCCATGTACGTCACCTGGTTGGTGGCGGAGACCGTCTCCATCGCCGAGCGGATGTTGCGCAATTCGTCGAGCGAGTTCAACTGTGAAAACTGCATCGTCATCTCGGCGCTGTCCATCGGCTCCAGCGGATTCTGGTGAGTCAACTGCGCCATCAAAATTTGCATGAACTGACTTGAGTCAATCGAGCCGCCAGAGTTCGCCGCTGTGGTCGTTTTGTCGGCTGTGACTAGATAGTTGTTCAAGACGCTGTTTACTTCCATACTTTCTCCTTTCCAAAGAATTTATGTCAAACGAGGTAATCGATTTCATGGGGCGAGTCGAACATCCGCTGCGGACGCGTTCCCTCCGCTTTGGGCATTCCAACTTGTGGAATGCTGCGCGGCGGCGCATGGGCCTGGGCGAATGGTCGCTCCTGATTAAAGAAACCTCCTTTCTGTCCGGGTTGGTTTTGCTGGCTGATGTTGAGATCGGTCAACTGAAAGCCAGCGTCCTTCAGGGACTGCCGCAACTGCCCCGATTGCGCTTCGAGGGATTGCGCGGTCGCCGCCTGTTCGGTCACAAAATGTAGGGACACCCCCCGCTCATTGCTGGTCATCTGAATTTCGATGGCGCCCAAATCTTCGGGGACAAGTTTCAGGCGCATCGAAGTCTCGCCGTTTTTGAAACGCGGCTTGACCTGGCTGATGATTTGTTCGATCAGTTCGATGGATTCGGATTTGGGCTGACCCGTCGCGGCTTCGTCCACCGCGTCAGACACCGACCCTTTTTCTGGTTCTGCCACGACGAAGTTTGGTTCCACCGAAGACTCTTCGACGTGTAACTCCGTCACCTGTCCCAACCCTTCGGCTGAGAAAGAATCCGCGTTGCCGCCCGACCCATCGAAGGTTTGACCTTCATCTCCGCCGCCGCGCATTTCCATCCCCGCTTCCATCGGCTTGATGTTGACATCGGCATCGCCGCCCATATCGCGGGTTTTGGTCTCTTCGTTTTGAATCTGTGCGGGCATCTCGAAAGCCTTCAACGCACTCACGTCCATCTCGCCGTCCGCGCCGTCTGCGTGACCGCCGACTTCCTCGCGCTGTTTTTCGAACGGACTGAAAGCAGACTCGACTTCGCGGAAAGTCTTTGTATCTTCACCGGTTTCGAGCGCCGCGCTGAAAATATTGCGTCCCCCACGCTCCACCGTTCGCACTTCACGCACATTCGATTGAACATTGCGGAAGACATCGGGGCTACCTTCCTCGCCTTGATTCTCCAGCGGATTGCCCTTCTCCATGCTGTGTTGGATGTGCTGTCCCCTGCCTTCATCGGTCTGCATCTCGAACTGCGACTCCAACTGCGCTTCCTGCTGCATCTCCGAAAGGTTCTCGCTGAAATCCATCTCGCCGCCCGCTTCGAGAAGTTCTTCTTCTTCAAGCTCGTGTTCCTCTTCTTCCATCGGGGTAGCTTCGACGAGGACGGTTTCATCAGTTTGAATGACGCCTTCTGCATTCATCTTTCTGAATTCATCATTCTGAATTCTGAATTCGCCCTGCGCCTTCTCCGCTTCCACCTTCAGCAAATCCCCAAACGACACCAACTGGAGCATGTCCGAATCATTGGGGATTCGGGACGCGTTTCCAGACAGGGGCGCGGAATTGGGAATCAGGGGAGCGTTAATTCGGGTCATTTATTTCGCCAGTGTTTTCAACAACATCAACTTCTTTGAAACTGCTTGACTGATTGCCTGATACTGAATACCGGCTTCGGACATGTCCGCCATCTCGACATCGATGTCCACGTTGTTCTGGTCGGCACGATAACTTCCGCCGGGGCGCAAAGAGACAGAGAAGGGCGGTTCGCTTTCGGCGGTGGTCAGGTGCGCTTCGTGCGTGGTCGTCAGCGGCAGAAGCGTGTCATCATCCACCATGCGGGCGAGGGTTTCCTGAAAGTCCACCGTCTCCGCTTGATATCCGGGCGTGTCAATGTTGGCGAGGTTGCGGCTGATTGCCTGTTGCCGCATACTCAGCCCATCGAGCGCGGCTTTCGCCGTCACCGAAGAGACATCCGAAAAAAGTGAGTCGCTCATTTCATGCCTGCCATTCATTGCTGGAGTTGAAATATCCCAGCACGCGGTTGACGTAGGTTTGGGTTTCCTGATACGGCGGGATTCCGTTGTACTTGTCCACAGCGCCAGGCCCCGCGTTGTAAGCCGCCACTGCCAATTGCGTGTTGCCGTTGTAGCGATCCAACAACTGACTGAGGAACTTCACGCCGCCTTCGATGTTTTGCGCCGGGTCGAGCGGGTCAGTCACGCCGAGCCAGTCGGCGGTGGAGGGCATCAACTGCATCAAGCCCAGCGCACCGGCGGAGGAAACCGCATCGGGATTGAAATTGGATTCGGCTTTGATGACTGCCTGCACCAGACTGGGGTTGACGCCGTATTTTTCCGAGGCTTGATTAATCAGGCTGGCGAAGTCACCCGTCGCCGCCTGACCTGTCGAAGTTGAGGAACTGCCGCTGACGGTTGTTCCCGTCGCGCCGCTTTTGGCGTCCAATTTGTCGAGCAGTCTCTCCAACATTTTGAAGAGCAAATTCTGCATGACCGATTGCACCTGCCCGGTGAGAAACGATGAGTCCATGACTTATGCTCCGTGCCTCTGGCTATGGAAATAGCGGGCAATGTAAATATCATCCAGCGCCTGCATTTCCAGTTGAACCTGCTCCGCCTCGTACACTTCGCGTCGCTTGCGTTTGAGGATTTGCAGGGTTTCCTCCGATTGTTTGGCGCGCACCAGTTCGGCGCGCTTCTCTTCAACCTCGTGCAACTGCTTCTTCAATTGCAGTTTGACGGCTTCGATGTCCCTGCCAATTTGCTGGGAGTTAAGAAAAAGCAGTTTGAGTTTCACCAAATCGATCTCGCCCGTCTGCGCCTCGTTCAACTGCTCGATGAGTTGCGCTTGATAGGCTTCGAGCGACTCCAGCACATCCTGAGTCTTTTGCTTCAACATCAGCAATTTGCCCAGGTCGATTTCAAGCAGTTCCACTTTTTCGTGGCGCACGTCCAAAACATTTTGCAGCGAAAATTTCGGCGACATCATGACACCTCACTGGCTGTTTGAACCACGGAGGCACAGAAACACGGAGAAACCCAAAAGAAAAACTCTGTGACTCTGTGTTTCGGTAGTAAAAGGTTTTCTGTTTTCATGGTTGCGCCTGTTTGATTTCGGACAATGATTGCAAAGTTTTATCGAACGAACTGACTTCGCCGCGCCCCTGTTGCAAAAAGCGGTTGAGTTCGGGCATGACCACCAGCGCGGTATCCACTTCCGGGTCGGAGCCTTTGACATAGGCGCCGATGTTCACCAAATCGCGGACTTTCTCGTACACCGCCAAATTCTTGCGGACAAAAGCTGACAAGTCCAAGTGTTCCCTGCTGGTGATGGCGGGCATGACGCGGCTGACGCTGTTGAGCACATCGATGGCGGGATAATGATTCCTCGCCGCCAGCGTGCGGCTGAGGATGATGTGCCCGTCTAGAATGCCGCGCACGGCGTCGCAAATTGGCTCGTTGAAATCGTCGCCTTCGACCAGCACGGTGAAGAAGCCCGTGATGGAGCCGACTTCGCCCTTGCCCGCCCGCTCCAGCAATCGCGGCAGCAGGGCAAAGACCGAAGGGGTGTAGCCTTTGCTGGCTGGCGGCTCGCCGATGGACAGACCAATTTCGCGCTGCGCCATCGCGTAGCGGGTGACCGAGTCCATCATGAACATCACGTCCATGCCTTCATCGCGGAAATATTCGGCGA
>CAILWD010000620.1 GCA_903837815.1 uncultured Chloroflexota bacterium
GAAGGCAACGAATAAAATCAACGCCACCACTTCCGCCGAGGTGATTGCCGCCAGGTCGAGGAGGGGCGACAGGCGATTGATGTAACCAACAAACCAGATTGCGCTGTGGTCGGCGACGGATTGAAAAATCCCCAGGCAGATGCGCAGGAAAAATATAAGTGTGACAGCGAGAAAGATTTGGTCTTTGACAGATGGGGTTTTGATCGCATCGAGCAGGCGTACAAGCCAGGCTGAGTTTCGGAAGAGGGAAAAAATCAAAAACAGGTTCAATGCCGGCCAAAACAGCAATGCAAAGGCAAGCAGGGTTTCTTCAACAGACGGGGAAGGATGGGATGCTAAAAACTGCCAGAGGGAAAACGCGCCGTGTAAAGCCCACAAGCCCAAAAGGGCGCTCCACTTATATTGAACTGACCAGCCTGAGTTAGCCATGAGAAAGCTCCAACAACGATTTTATTTTCCCCGCAAGGCATTTTGTAGAATCGATTGATATTGCTCCACGATCTTTTCGATGTCGAACTGGCGGGCTTTCTCGATGCTCGCTTCGCGAAAGTTGCGTAAGACTTCCGGTTTGGAAATCAATTTGCGCAGGGCGTTTGCAAAAGCAGGGACATCGTGTGGATGAAGCAGGTAACCGTTTCTTTCGTTGTCAACCAGATCTAAAAAACCGCCAATATCGCTGGCGACAATTGCCAGCCCGGCGGCCAGAGCCTGCACGCCGACGACAGGCAGTCCCTCGGAAAGTGAAGGCATAAAAAGGATGTCGCTATGGGAAAATTGCTCCAACACGGTTTCGGGGGTGACCCAGCCATGCAGGGTAAAACGTTCGCTCAACCCCATCGTGTCGATTTCGCGTTTGACATCCTCCCAGAGAGGTCCATCGCCAAGCAGGTCGCAGCGCCAGTCGAGGTCTTTCAATCGGGCAAGGGTTTGGATGATGACAAAGGGATTTTTCTGCGGCACAAAACGCCCGGCGAAAACGAGGTTTGGCGGCTCGCTCACTTTGAGCTGTGATGGGGATAAATGCCTCACATCCGCGCCGTTGTGAATCACGTGAATATCCACAGGATATTGTTGCACAGCAAGCTGACGCGTGTGTTCACTGACTGCAATCACCTTTTCGGCGCGTTCCCAAATGGGACGTGTAAATGGTTTGATCCAACGGAACCATCGCTCTGTTTTTTCGGGGACGCCGCCCGGTACGTCGCCAAGGTGTGCGGTGAGGATGTAGGGGATTCCTGTCAAAGTAGATAAAGCCCAGGCTAGTGCGCCAGAGGGGACGGCAAAGTGAGTGTGGATAATGTCGGGGCGATCAAGGCGGATTAGGCGGAGACCAGCCCAAAGCCCGGCCAGGACATAGGCCAGCATGGTGGAAAAACTCGCACCGAATTTATCGCGCCGCAGGGAGGAAATCCGTATCACACGCATTCCATCTTTGAATTCCTCGAAGGGAAGCCCCACCATGTGCGCCGTCAACACGGTGACTTGATGGCCGTGAGCGGCTAGTCCCTTGCAAATATCGTAGGCGGCTTTGCCTCCGCCTCCACCTATGGGTGGGAATTCATAGATGACTGTGAGGATGCGCATGATGCCTGTTCTATTTTTCCGACGGAGTCTTGTTATCCATGGCTGCAAGGATGGCGGGTAAGAAGAAGGCGCCCGGCAGGCTGGTGAGGATGAACAGCAGGCGCGTCAGCAGGGCAACGGTCGCGCTTTCGGAGGAGGTCAGCCCGCCCAACTGGACCAGCAAAAAGGTCATGGAAAGTTCCTGCACACCTAGTCCATTGATCGAAATGGGGACAAGCGTTACAAAGTAGGTCAAGGTGTACAATCCCGCAACCAGCCAGTAGGATACCTCGTGGTCGATTCCAAGCAAAAGCAGGTAGACCGCGAGGTAAATAAAAACCATGTTCCCAAAAGTGGCAAGCAGGGATGCGCCCAGGGCAAACGGTTTCTTCATCCAAATCGAAAAGGATGCAAGGGTGCGTTTGACAAAGTCCACAGTTTTTTGAATCAGGGCGGAGAACACAATGGACTGGGAAGCATTGTTCCCCAGTGAAAAGACCGGCGCCAACCCCAGGGGCAATGCCACGCTCATCCCTGCCAGCCCCACCAGGCGATCTGCAACCAGGGAAGCAAGGCAGATGGCGCGGTCATAGCCCATTTGGATGGTTCCCGCAAGCCGCACCATGTCTCCGCCGACGGTGGTGGGCAGAAAGTTCGATGAAAAATTTCCGGTAAAAGTGAGCAGGATCGAACGGAGCAGGGAAATTTCCACCCCCGCCGATTGAAGCAGGATATGCCAGCGGGTGGCGGCAAACAAGCGCGAGATGAGCAACGCGCCAATCGCCGCCAGAAAATACCAAATCGATACCCGCCTCAGCGCCGAGAAAAGCTGGCCATCTCCCTCCTCCTGGAGCAGGATGAGCAGAAGCGCCAGCGCCAGAAGGCTGCCCAATGCACGGACCACGGTCTGGCGATTTTTTTGCAGCCAATCAGTCACGCGGATCATGTTCCAGGTTGACCATCGTCCGGATGGTGTATGTCGGTTTGCGCTGGGATTCGTGATAGGTACGGACCAGCAATTCTGCAATCAAACCCATCAGCAGGGATTGAAAGCCAAGCGTAAAAAACATGGCGCTGACCTGAAAAAGGGGCGAACCTGTAACGCTGATCAAAAAGAATAATCGTCGCACAAAAAGGTAAAGCATGATGAAAACGCCGATGGCCATGAGCAATCCGCCAGTACCGCCAAAGAGATAGATGGGCTTCGATGAAAACGCCACCAGGAATTTAACGGTGAACAGATCGAGGATGACCTTGACAGTTCGCTCCAGCCCGTATTTGGTCTTGCCAAACTTTCGCGGGTGGTGGTTGACTGGCATTTCCGTAATCTTCGCTCCAACCGAACTGGCATATACCGGGATAAACCGGTGCATCTCTCCATAGAGGCGAAATCCCACCAGGACATCACGGCGATAGGCTTTAAGCGTACAGCCGTAATCATGGAGGTGTACGCCCGTCACCCGCGAGATAAGCCGGTTCGCAAGCATGGAAGGGAGGTTGCGGGTAATGGCATTATCCTTGCGGTTGATCCGCCAGCCGCTGACGAGGTCGTATCCTTCGTCCAGTTTTGCAAGCATCATGGGAATGTCGGCAGGGTCGTTTTGCAAGTCGGCATCGAGGAGGACGATGATTTCGCCTTGTGCATAGTCGAGGCCGGCGGCAATGGCGGCAGTTTGCCCGAAGTTGCGGCGGAAGGAAATCAGCCGTATGTGCAAGGGGTCATTCCGCGCATACCTCTCCAGTATGGGCAGGCTTCCATCGCCGCTCCCATCGTCCACCAGGATAACTTCCCAGGAGCGATTGAGGAGGGACATCGTTTTATAAATTGCTTCGAACAGAAGGGGCAGGTTGCCTTCTTCGTTGTAAACCGGAATGACAAGTGACAGGTTCATGGCAGTCTATGAAATATCCTTAATCCAGCCCCGTCTTCACAGGATGGAGCGGCTGGCGGTCTTTGGTATTCTTCGAATTCCTGCGGGTTCAGAAATTCCTTCCAACCCGCGTAACGTTTTGATTCGATGATGAAAATATCGGCGGAGCGAATCCATTCTTCGTTAAGTTTCGCATTCCAATGGCTGAATCGGTAAAGCGTGTCGGCATCGCCGCCGATGCGGTAAGTATAGCCGTCATTAATTTGCGGCGGAAAAATCCGCGCTTGTGGAACGTAAATCATGGGCGTAAAGGAAAGCCCGCCATCCCAATATACCAGACTATCGGATGGGATGACGCTCGCAAGATGCGCGCCCAATTTTTCATTGGCAAGCAGGATATCGCCTTCACAGTCTGCTCTGCCGCCGCCCATATTTAACAGGGGGGAGAGTAATAAACTCGCCGCCAAAAACATATTCAATACTACAAAAGAAAAGGCGGGGCGATTTTGATCCTTCTGCATTCGTTTGAATGGGATGAGGGAGGCAAGGAGCGCAGCCAGGCCTGCAATCAGACCAAGCGTTGAAGCAATGTATCTTTTGATGATGGGGAGTTCCAACCCGAATTTATTCGAAATCAGATCGACCAGCGAAGTGGCGCCGGGCAGGAATTGTCCGTCGCGCATGCGCGGCACCGGCAAATCGAGTACTGTCGCCCCGACATGATCGAAGGAGGAAAGCCCAATTCCCGTTGCAACAATCAAAAGCAGAAAAATTGTCCCAGCCTGAAGGGTGCGGGGCGATTTTCCCTTCCACAAGGATGAAACCGCGATGGCGGATAGAATGATGCCCAGCGGATCGAAGAATGTCAGGTAGGGCGTGAAACAATAAACACAACTGTAACTCTCATACTGGCTTGCCACAGCCGCCCAGCCATGCATGACAAAAAGCACGAAGTAAAGCAGCGCCAGAAAAAGGGAGGCTTTCAAAACAGGTGAGTTTTTCCAATCACGCTGAAATGGGAGAACCCCCAGCGCGAAAATGCTGCCGGTCACGGGGATGAAATGGTAGCGAATGCCCTGAAAAAATGCAATCACCCGATTCCAGAAATCGTTGGATGGATTCCAAACCGGGGTCGCATCCTGGGGGAGGCGGAAGGGATCAAGGAAGGGAGTCAGGGATTCGGGGAGCCAGGGCGCCCAAATTGTCAGGATGTTGGGCCAATAGTAAATGTGTACAGCCAGGAAGACTGCCGCCGAGGTAAGCAGGGATGCGATACCCTTGCGCCAGCCGTGCTGCCAGAAAATGTATAAAACCAGAAATGGCATGACTACGATCATGTTCTGGCGGGTCATGACCGCAAGTGAAGCCAGGGCCGACCCGAAGACAATTTGCCAGCGCGGGCGTTCTGCAGCAAGGACGAATACACACATCCATGCCAGCAAACTGGCAATAATCACCTCGGAGGCGGTAATGGCATGAATTTTAATTACAGTCGAACTGAGGGCAAAAACCCAAACCGATGCGGCGGCAAACCATTTTCCTGTCCATCTCCGAACAGTGATCCAGGTTCCCAATATGGCGAGCAAACCGAGAAAAATTGCAAAGGCACGGCCCGTCTGCAACCCCGCGCCGAAGAGGTATTGGGCAAAGCCGGGGATTAGAAAAGCGAAAGGAGCCTTGTTAGTCAGCGGCCCATAAGGTTCGAACGGTTCGTAAACCCCGCGCAGGTAAAGATAGCCCTTGAAAAGATAGGAGCCTTCATCCAGGCCGGGGATGGTGGTATGGGCATAATGCCATGCCTGGATCAAATACAACAATGCCCCAACCAACGCCAGCAGATGCGGCGACCATGAGGCAAGCGCCTCCTTCTTCAAGAAGACGGGATATTTCTTCATAACGATTCGAAGAATTTATCCCTTCTTCAGGCGTTCCAGGTCCGCGTCCACCATCATGATGACCAGTTCCTTGAAAGCGACAGCGGGTTCCCACTTTAAACTGGCGCGCGCCATGGAAGGGTCGGAAATCAGCAGATCCACTTCGGCAGGACGATAGAATCTTTCATCCTGGATGACATAATCTTTATAGTCCAATCCGACATGAGAGAACGCAACTTCACAAAACTCACGCACCGAATGAGTCTCGCCGGTTCCAATCACATAATTATCGGCATGTTCCTGTTGGAGCATCAACCACATGGCCTCGACATAATCTCCTGCAAAGCCCCAATCGCGCTGAGAGTCGAGGTTGCCCAAGCGCAAGTCCTTTGCCAGCCCGAATTTGATGCGCGCCACCCCATCGGAAATTTTACGCGTTACAAACTCCAGACCGCGGCGCGGACTTTCATGATTAAACAGGATGCCCGATGTCGCGAAGATATTGAACGACTCGCGATAGTTGACCGTGATCCAATGCCCGTACATTTTTGCAACACCGTATGGGCTGCGCGGATAGAAGGGCGTGGATTCCTTCTGCGGGACTTCCTGCACTCTGCCGAACATCTCGCTCGACGACGCCTGATAAAACCGAATCTTCGGGTTGACAAAACGGATGGCTTCCAACATGCGAGTCACGCCAAGCGCGGTTACATCGCCGGTCAAGGCCGGCTGATTCCATGAGGTCGGCACAAAAGACTGGGCGGCAAGGTTGTAAACTTCTTCGGGTTTGTACTCTTCCAGCAGCGCAAGCAGGGAACCCTGATCCTGCAAATCTCCCTGGACAACCGAGATGTCATCCAGCAGATGCTTGATGCGTTCTGTATTTATGGTACTGGAACGACGTGCCACTCCTACGACACGATAGCCTTTCTTCAACAACAACTCGGAAAGATAGGAACCATCCTGTCCTGTGATTCCAGTGATTAGCGCGGTGGGCATATTAACTCCTTGTTCAAAATTCAGACGTTGAATTATACACGATGACGGGCGCTTTTACGTCTATCCGTCAACCAGCCCCACGCAAAGATCAAAGCCCATAACCCCAGGATGAAGGCCACCATCTGGGCGAAGGGCAACTGCCTGCCAAAATGGTAATAGCGGTTTGCATACCACTGGCCAAAGAAAATCAGGAATACAACTTCCATGAGGACGATACGAACAGCCCATGAGTTTCTCGTTTCACGCCACCAGGCCCATACAACTCCCCCCAGGATTGCCTGCCACAGGAAGAGGATGGCCCGATAACGCGGATTGTCCCACTGGTCTCCGCCGCCGCGCATGGCTGTGAACAGGATCCAGCCCCAGGCGGCGAATCCAAGCCAGAGGAGTACCCGGCGCTTCGCCTCCCCCCCCTGACTTGATCCCGCTGCGAAGGAGAGAATCAACGCTGGAAGCAGGGCATACCAGCCGAGCGCCCGCAGAATGGCAATGATGCGCCAGGTCAAAGTGGTGGGAGCGACCAGCGCGGCGGGCAGGACCGGTTGAAAAACGCCGTAGATCATCACAAAGGGCAAACGCAGCCAGTACGGCATTTCGTCGAAGAGTTTTTGCACCCAGCCCGACCCTTCTTCGATTTTGAAAACATTCCACTTGAACGACTCGCGGATGAAGTTGTTGATGACGGCAATCGGCGTATTCCCTCCCAAATTTCCGTTGCGGTCGAGCGCGGCAGACAAGGTGAACAAACCGACCATGAAAACGGCAAGGGCAATGGCAACCACCCACCGTGAAACTTTTCCGCGTTCACCGGCAAAATATGCCCATCCCCCAAGAATGACCAGCGTCGCCAGTGCAACCACCGGGGAGACCAGCAGCATTCCCACGATGCCCGCCGCAAGCCACAGAATCGCATGGCGGCGTTTATCGAGCCAGCCGACAAATCCCCACAAGGCAAAGGCGCTGAAAGCCATCAGGTAGGGTTCGCGCATGGCGGAGCCACCCAACAGGATGCTCTCCGGGTAGAGCGCGTAGATCCAGCCCGAAGCGAGGGCGACCTTTTCCCCCCATTGATTGGTTGCCGACTTCCACAGGAAAGGCAATCCAATCGCAGCCATAAACGCGGAGACGAGAACCAGCATCAAGGGGCGGTGGGCGTCGGGCGAAAGGTAACGGTAGAGAAACGCGCTGATGGTCAGCAGTCCGCCATACTGGTCGTAAGCATAACTCTGATTGAAGTCGCCGATCAATCTGTTCGAGGCTGCCAGGTCCCAAGCCTGGTCGTCGCGGCGATGGGCATCGGTGTAGACATAACCCGCCCTGTCGTCTTCGTCGGCGTGACCGTCGAGCGGCAGAACAAGATAGGTGGCAACCCCGCCCCCGAACCGGAGCGCAAACGCCAGAGCCACCATCCACGCCAGGGCTTTTCCGCCGCCAGCCCAGCGGGTAAAGAAAGCGAGCAGGAAAGAGCAAAGCAGAAAAAGCAGGGAAAAACCAAGCCAGCCGATCAGCCAGTCACCGGCTTGAAGGGAGGATAAAACCGCCCCCATCGCAAGCGAAAGAGGCAGAATCCAAATAAAGTCTCGTGGATTTGGAATCTTCATATCCCCACTTTTACCACGAAGTCAGCGGGAACGCGGGACAAAATCCTGTGCAGGGTTTGCGTCGCTCATGCAACAAAAAACAAATTCCTACTTGACAAGTCTGAATTCACTGTGATATAACCGCGCGAAATTAAATACTCGCTCTTATCCAGAGAGGCGGAGGGACCGACCCTGCGAAGCCTCGGCAACCAAAC
>CAILWD010000621.1 GCA_903837815.1 uncultured Chloroflexota bacterium
CATGGAACATACCGCAGGCGGAGGGCTCAACAACATGGAGGCTCAAACATCCACCAAGGAACTGTGGACTTTATTGAAGGTCAGCAGTTCGCTGGCATCTACCCTCGAGTTGACTGAGGTTTTGCAAATTGCCATCGAAAGCGCCGCCGACCTGCTTGGCTTCGATAGCGGTGCAATCTACACTCTCGAAAACGAATACTTATATCTGGGGGCAACCACTCCGCCGCTACCATCTGAATTCCCCGATGAACTCCGTCTTGCGAAGTTGACCGATCACCCGCACATCGAGAAAGTGGTTTCGACAAAGTCCCCTGTCTACCTCGACGATGCCAGGACCGCCCCCCTCTCTCCTGCCGAAAAAATCGTCATCGAATCGCGTCATCTTGTCTCCATTCTCTATTTCCCTTTGATATTGAAGGAGAATGTAATCGGCGTCTTCATCGTTGGCACAACCCAAAAAGTCCGGCAGTTTGCCAGGAGCGAAACAGACCTATGTCACATCCTGTCTTCCCAGGTATCGCTGGCGGTTGCCAACGCACAATTATACCGAAAGGCGCAGCAGGCGCTTGCCGACCTGAGTCACGCCTACGATTCAACGCTGAAAGGCTGGTCGCAGGTGCTGGATATGCGCGACCACATCACCGATGAACACACAAACCGCGTCGCAGAGTTGACGGTAGCCCTCGCGGCAAAGATGGGAATCCCCGACCATGAACTGGGTCACATCCGCAGGGGCGCCCTCCTGCACGACATCGGCAAGATGGCAATTCCAGACGCTATTTTACAAAAGCCAGGCGAACTGTCAGAAGCAGAACAGGAAATCATGCGGACACACCCCGAAAAAGCCTACGGCCTCCTTTCACAAATCGACTACCTGACGCCCGCCATAGACATCCCCTACTGTCACCACGAAAAATGGGACGGCAGCGGTTACCCGCGCGGATTGAAAGGAGAGGAAATCCCCCTGCCTGCGCGGCTGTTTGCCGTTGTGGATGTTTACGACGCCCTCACCACCGACCGTCCCTACCGTCAGGCTTGGATCAAGGAAAAGGCTTTGGAACACATCCAGGAACAATCGGGGAAGCACTTCTGCCCAGACGTAGTCAATGTTTTTGTTGAAATGATGAGGAAGTGAACCTCAATCGTCTTTACCCGTTATAATGGACACATGTTCATAGATCAGGTAAACATCCACATAAAATCAGGCAAGGGCGGAGATGGCATGGTGCATTTCCGCCGCGAGAAATTCGTCCCGTTAGGCGGACCCGACGGCGGCGACGGCGGCAAGGGCGGAGATGCCATCATCGAAGTCAAAGCCACGCTCAACACCCTTTCGGCGTTTCGGCAGAATGAGAAGTTCGCTGCGGAACCGGGTAAAAATGGCGGCGGATCGCAAATGACCGGGCGCGGCGGCAAAGACCTCGTGATCCATGTCCCGCCCGGCACCGTCGTCTATGACGCTGAAACAGGCGCGCTGCTCGGCGACCTGACCGAACCCGGTCAACGGTTGCTGGTCTGCAAAGGCGGGCGCGGCGGGTTGGGCAATCAGCACTACGCCACATCGCGCAATCAGGCTCCGCGCACCGCAGAACGCGGCGAACCGCACGAAGAGAAACTCCTGCGCCTCGAATTGAAACTCATCGCCGACATCGGCATCATCGGTCTGCCCAACGCGGGCAAATCCACCCTGCTGACGGCGCTCACCAACGCCAAACCCAAAATTGGCGATTATCCCTTCACCACGCTGGAACCAAATCTCGGCGTGGCAAAGATCGACGAAGATGTCACCGTCGTGCTGGCAGACATCCCCGGTCTCATCGAGGGCGCGGCGGAAGGCGCGGGGCTGGGTCACGACTTCCTGCGCCACATCCAGCGCACGCGGGTTTTGATTCACATGATCGACGGACTCTCGGAAGACCCGCTGGCAGATTTCAGCCAGATCAACAACGAGTTGTCGCTCTTCGACCCGAAACTTGGAACCAAGCCCCAGATCGTGGCGCTCAACAAGCTCGACCAGCCCGACGCGCAGGAGCGCCTGAAAAAGGTCAAGGCTGGCTTCAAAAAGAAAAAGGTGGATCTGCTCGAAATCTCTGCCATGACCCGCAGCGGCACACGCGAGTTGCTGATCGCAGCGTACCGCACCCTGAAAGAATTACCGCCCGAAGAAATCGAAGAAACCCTGCCTGTGTACAAGCCCGAAGTGGACCCGAACCAGTTCGAGGTCGCGCGCGAGGACGAAGACCAGTGGCGCGTCACGGGGGTGGCCATCGAACGTTCCGCCAAGATGACTTTCTGGGAGCATGACGGTTCCGTCCGCCGCTTCCAAAAATTGATGGAGAGGCTCGGTGTCGATAAAGCTCTGCGCGAAGCGGGAGTTCAGGAGGGCGACACAGTCTTCATCGGGAACTTCGAATTGGAGTGGAAGGATTGACCCATGTCCGCAAAGGTTTCGAAAAAACAACGCGCGCTGGTGATCGGTCTCATTGCAGTCGGCGTTTTATTCACCGCCTTTTTTGGAATGCGCGCGGTCCGCGCTTTCAGGCAATTCGACGGACATCGCCCGCCGCCGCCTGGCAGGCCCGGTAAAGTGGAAACGGATGTCGAAGCCATCCGCGGCTGGATGACCGTGCCTTTCATTGCAGAGTTGTATCACGTCCCTGAACCCGCCCTCTTCGACGCGCTGAAAATTGCGCCTGATGAGAAGAACCGCGAAAAAAGTCTGAGGGACTTGAACCGCGAATATTACCCCGACACGGATGGTTTTACGCTGGAAACGGTCAAAGCAAAAGTGAAGGAACTCCAGCCGCCGCCAACGCCCGCCCCCTAATCTCATGTCCGATTTTCTCCTCACACAAGTCATCAATTATGGGACTCCGCTCATCGGGTTGATTCTTTTTCTCGGCGCGCTTGGCTTCCCCGTCGGCGCTTCGGTGGTGGTCATTGCGGCAGGCGCGTTCAGCCAGCAGGGAGTCTTGAACTGGTACGAAGCCATCCTCATCGGGCTGACTGGCGCGGCATTCGGCGACATACTCAGCTACAGCATGGGACATTATGCGAAAGATTGGGTGGAAAAACGTTTCGGAAATTCCCCCGCGTGGATCAACGCCAGCAGGTCGTTTCACAAAAGCGCGGGGCTTGCCATCTACCTCACGCGCTGGCTGGTGACTGCGGTTGCCATCCCCACCAATTGGATTGCTGGCAGCAGCGGCTATAAATTATCCCGTTTCATGGCCTATGACGTGAGCGGCGAACTGACCTGGCTCGTCCTCTACGGCGGACTCGGATATTGGTTCGGCAGTCAGTGGGAACTTGTTTACGATTTCATCAGCAACTTCGGCGGGCTGTTATTGGGCGTCATCCTCTTCGGCTTCGGGCTTAGAATGGCATGGAACTGGCGGGAGAAGAAACGTCTCGCCGCCGAAGCCGAAGCGGCGTAAACCGGAGCGCGGGCTTTAGTCTGGATATGAAGCCCGCCCCCTGTCATTTCAATTTCCCTCCTGCGCCTGCGCGTGAACCCGGATAAACTCAGCCATGAATTGGGCGGCGATTTCGGGGCTGTAAATCACAACAAGGGTTTCGTCGTTGCGGGTTTCGGCGCTTCGAGTAAAGTTGTAAGAACCGAGGACAACGATACTCTCATCGATAACCATGACCTTGTGATGCATCTGTCCCTCGTTGGCGTCGCGCAAAACATCCAACCCCGCCTGCTTGAACAAATCGAACTCAGTGCCGATGTTGGAATTCACCTGTTCGGCATCCATCACGCCCGCAACCACCACGTCCTGCCGCGCGCGGTCGCGGATAACCTGCCCTACAGAATCCGCCGTGAAGGAAAACGCCATGAAGTAAATACTTTTCTCGGCGCTTTGGAGCAAATCGACAAGGGCGGTTTGTACGCCGTCGTCGGGTGAAAAGTAAACGTCGAACTGCACGCCGTTGATTTCGAGATTTGGATGCGGGGTTTCGGCAAGGACGTTGTCACCGAATTTATCATCGACGAACATTTCGTCGAACTCTTTGGTGAAGTTTTCCGCCATCTGCTTCGAGCGGATGCGCACCAGGTTATTGTTGTCGTCATAGGCTCCCGAGTCGGTGAAGTTCATCGAGCCAAGCCAGACTTCAGCATTGTCGATCACCGCGAATTTGTTGTGCATCAGTCCTTCGCGGCGGTCACCGAGGATGGGAATGCCCGCG
>CAILWD010000622.1 GCA_903837815.1 uncultured Chloroflexota bacterium
AGCACGATCATGCTGCTCAGTTTGGTTTTCAATTCGTAAAGGTTATGGGCAAGCATCCATTCGGGCAGGTCGAGTTTGGCGATGAATAGTTCGTATAAACTGGAGGCAAAAATCAGCAGGGCCGTCGCGATCAGAAAACCATCTACAATTTCGATCAACTCGACGGTAATGGCTTTGTCTTTGCCAAGTGAATTCCAAATCAGAGAGATGACGTCCGCCGTTTTCAACGTTCCCCATACAAAAGCGGCGACTGCCGCGAGCAGCAAAGCCGCCACTCCGATCAGGGCAATGTATTTCGATCTTTCGAGAATAAGTTTCATGGCAAGTCACCGTTGTCTGTCACTATCGTATCAGTCTTACTGCTCGGCGATAATATCATCACTCCTGCGATTTGACGAGTTCCGGCTGGGGGGCTTTTACATGTCTGTCGCAAAGCCTAATTTGTGTCGCTCTTCCGAAAGAGCAAAAGAGGTTTATATAAAGATTGAATTTCCCTATGTCAAGTTATGCGCGCCAGACTTCGTTGTGGATCAGACCGAACAGCCATTAAACAACAAGCCCGCGAGTGTGACTCGCGGGCTTGTTGGGAAAAGGTTAATTACAGCCTGAAATGAAGGGGAAGAAGACACACCAGCGATAGGTGGCGTCCACCCAGACAAAGAAGGCAATACAAAGACAAATGAAAAGCAATACCCCGCCGCCGATGATGAACGGCATGGGGTTGGTCTTTTTGACGGGCGGCGGTGAATAAGACGGGGTCGCAGAGGGTTGAGGCACATGCGCGGCAGGAGTTACGGGCTGCACCGGAGGTTGCTGTAACATTCGCGCCGCGCGCGGAGAGGCAATGGTCGCGCCGGGATCATAGCTGATAATATCGTACATCAAAACGATTTGCTCGCCGAGGGAGACCACGTCGCCGGGTTTCAACACCGCAGGGCCGGCAAGCCGCTGTCCGTTGACAAAAGTTCCGTTTGTAGAGCCAAGATCCTCGATGACATACTTTCCACCCTGAAACGATAGTTTGGAGTGTTTGCGGGAAATCTCAGGGTCGTTGATTGCGATGCCGTTGGATGCGTCGCGCCCGATGATGAGTTGATCCCCTTCGAGAGGGAAGGTCACGCCCGGCGTGGGACCCGACCGCATGACAAATTGGAATTGGGACATCTTCTTCCTCCAAGGATGAGATTAATGGAAGGTGACTGGGTCAAGTGTACAGTTTTCAGGCAAAAAAGTCAAATCATTGCCGTATTTCCTTTTTTTCATTCTCGTCGTCGGCAATGAGAGGCTGGTTTCTTCCAGAATAAGGCAGGAAGATCGAAAAAACCGTACCAACGCTGAGTTTGCTTTTGACCTCGATGCGCCCGCCATGCCCGTGAATGATCTGCTTGCAGATTGAAAGTCCCAAGCCGGTGCCTGCCGCGCGCGACTCATGCTCGCGCACGCGGAAGAACTTTTCGAACAGGTGCGGCAGGGCCTCCTCGGGGATGCCCAACCCGGTATCCTGGACGATGAGGACAATCTCTTTTTCCTCCAGTTCGGAACGCAGCATTACCGTCCCATTGGGCCGGTTGTATTTGACGGCGTTGCTGAGCAAATTCAACAGAACCTGTTTCATTTTGTCTCGGTCGGCATCCAGCAGGGGCATTCCTTCGGGAGGTTCGACACGAACCTGAATGTTGTTTTCTATCGCCTTCGACGACAGGGCATCTTTGCACTCGTAGAACAGGTCAGCGACGCTGAAACGGGTTTTGCGAAATTGCACCCGCCCAGATTCGAGCCGCGCCAGGTCGAGGAAAGAGGATGCCAGCGAGTTGAGGCGCATAGTCTCCTTGTGAATGTTATTTACGATCTGATCGCGCTGCTCCTGTGACATCTCCGGCCGCAGAAGCAGATAGGTCGCCGTACTGAGCGAGGATAAAGGCGTGCGCAGTTCATGCACAAATTCGGAGATCAAATCGGATTGCTGGAAGAGGCGGGCGTTTTCGATGGCTACGGCCGCCTGCGCCCCCAGCACCAGCAGCATAGATTCGTCTGTATCTGTAAATTTACCCTTGGGCTTATTCAACGCTTCCAGCACACCGACAATCTTGTTCTTTGTCACCAGCGGAATGCCGAGAATTGATTTTGTGGAATAGCCTGTCGTTTGCTCTACGCTGGAAAAGAAGCGCGGGTCGTTATGGGCGTTAGTAATCCGCACCGTCTGACGGTTGTTGACAATCCAGCCGGCGATACTGCCGTCGAGTGGAACCACAATGCCACGCCGCATGGATTCATCCATATTGGTGGCCACCTGAAAATACAACTGGCGCGAGGTATCGTCATACAACAAAATGGAGGCGGCTTCCGCGCCGCTAATTTCCGCCGCAGCGTGGACAATGCGCGAGAGCAGGATGTCAAGATCAAGGGTGGAAGCGAGGTCCCGCGCAATGTCAATCAAACGGCGATAACCATCGAGTTTTTGGGTCTTTACTTCAGCCATTTAACACCTTTTTTGCAATTGCAGGAATAACCTCAGCCACGTCTTCGAAGAAAACCGCGTCTGCGCGGGCATTAATATAGGTTGGGGCATTATTGACGATGATCAAATGCGCGCCACGGTCCAGCGCCTGCATGGGTAATCCGGCCGCCGGCAACACCTCGAGCGAGGAGCCAACGACCAGCATCAGGTCGCATTGCCGCGCCTCGCGCTGAGCCTTGAACCACGCCGACTGGGGCAGCTGTTCGCCAAACAGGATTACATCCGGTTTGAGTACCTGCCGGCAAAGAGAGCAGGAGGGAAGCGTTCTCTGTTCCACAAACGCGCCCAGGTGAACTGCCGCATCTTCCCGATGATAACACTGGGTACAGGTTAAAGTCTGCATGGTTCCATGCACTTCGATTACATTTCGCGCCCCCGCCTTTTGGTGAAGCATATCCACATTTTGGGTGATAGTGGAACGTATCAGCCCCTCATGCTCCAACCCTGCCAACGCCAGGTGCGCGGGATTAGGTTGGGCATGGTAAATCTGACTGGCAAGAGGATGAAACCAATTGAAGAAAAGTTCCGGCGCGGTGCGAAACGTGGTTAGTGAAGCCACCTCCAACGGTTCGTCACGCGACCATAGCCCCGTCCCTGTGGAGCGGAAATCCGGTATTCCGGAAGGGGTCGAAATCCCGGCGCCGGTCAGCAAGACAGTGTGCTTCGCCTGGCGGAGTAAATCTGCGGCGAACTCAATGGCAGCCTGCGTCCGGGAGGAGAAGGAGATCATTTCGACTTTTCACGTTCAATGATCGAATCCGCGAGTTTAATAATCTGTTGGGAGGTGATATTGGTGGGTTGGCAGATGACTGCCGGTGTTTGCATGCGTGTGGCCTGCGAAAACGCTTCAGGGGCGGGTGTCAGGGTGGCGGCAATGGAGTGCCCCAATTTCTCCTGTACCTGCGCCATTTGCATCTGCGATTCGCTTCGCATCCGGTTGTTCAAAACAACATTGACCTTCCGCGGGTCGACCGGCAGAGACACAATATTTTCGATCAGGAAGCCGGTATGTTGAATGCTGCTGGCCACACCTTCCGTTACCACAATACATTCATTACACATGGGAAGAATTTTCTGTACGAAAGCGGGCAGTCCATTTCCCAGGTCCAAAACAAGGAATCGGCCGGAGGAGGCAAGACGCCCAACAAGCGCTTCGTATTTTTTCTCATGCGCGATCAGGGTCATGTCTCGCGGGTTGCTGGAGGCAAGCAGGAACTTCACTCCGGAACTATGCGGCAGGAGGGAGTCTCCAACTTTTTCACGCGTGATCTCAGCTACAGTTCCCTCTAAAAGTTCGGTCAATCCCTTTGGGTTTTGATATCCGTAATCCAGTCCAACGGTTCCCAATCCAGGCATTAGCTCAGCAAGAATGACGTCAGTCTGCACGCGGGAAAAGATTGCCGCAGCCAGGTTGACCGCCAGAGAGGTCACCCCCAAGCCGCCGCGGGCGGAGATCACGCCAATCACATACCCGTGATGCTCATGAGTGGCAGTGACCGCCTCACCCGCTGCCTTTTCCTTTTGGACAGCACGCGCCAGCAATGCCTTGACGTGGGCTTGTAATTCGGTGGGATGGGTCGGCTTGGTCAGGTAATCATCAGCTCCCACTTCGAAGCCTGTCACTTTATCGTCCAACTGGGTTTTTGCAGTAAACATCAGGATGGGAACGGTCCGGGTGGCGGGATTTTTGCGCAGGCGGCGCGCAACTTCATATCCATCCATATCAGGCATCATCACATCCAACAGGATCAAATCCGGGCGTTCTTCGAGAGCCTTTGCCAGCCCCTGTGCGCCATTGGAGGCGGCGCTGATCTGGTAGCCCTGCCTTTGCAGCATAAGTCCGACAAGCCGCAATGTATCTACATCGTCGTCAATAATCAGGAGTTTTTCTGCCATTTTTCCTCTGTTAATCGGCCAGCGTTCAAGTTTCTGCAATTATAACGGACAAGTCTCATATTTTCGGTATTTTTTGGATCCTTCGGGCAAACCTCTCATCGATGCATTTTAAAGGTCTTGGGCCAGGCCAGAGGAAAACATGGTGCGCAAAAAATAACTCTGTTTTGCTCCGCGTTCGCAAGTATAAAAAATCCCTGTACATGGCTGTAGCAAAGTCGCTTGACAAAAAGTGAAAAATAAGATCCTTCTCGGTAAAATTGCGAGTGCGAACAAGCAAAAACCGAGGAGGATCTAAAATGGAGTATA
>CAILWD010000623.1 GCA_903837815.1 uncultured Chloroflexota bacterium
GTTGACGAAGCCCGCCATGACGTAATAACTGACGAGTGAAAGCGCCAACCCGTAAGAAAGTCCCTCCGCCGCCGTGAGCCGTCCATCTGCCAACGGACGCTTTGCCGTGCGCTGCATCCGCTTGTCGAGTTCACGGTCAATGTACTGATTCAACGCGCTCGAACCCGCAGCCGCCAACGCCCCGCCGAGCAAAGTCCAAAAGGTGAGCGAAGCCGAAGGGAAGGCTTTACTGCCCGCGACAAGTCCGCTGTAGGTGGTGACCAAAAGCAACAGCACGATAATCGGCTTGGACAAAATCAAAAAGTCCTTCGCCCGCTGACGAAAATTGAACTTCACGATTTCGGCTGGTTCCTTCGCCAGCACACCCGAAGCAAAGACCAACGCGCCGAGCGACACCCACAAGGCAATCGCGCTCATCGTGTGCAGGACGACCAAATGCAAAGGGTAGCCGCGCGTCACCAAAATCGAGCCGACGAACGCCTGCCCGAAAAACAAAACGCCCGTCACGGTGGTCAGCGGGTGAATCAAAATTTTGTCGCGTTGTTCGCGCCAGGCTTTTCGCAACAGCCAAATCATCAACAGCGAAGCCACGCCCACCATCAGCATGTGCGCGAGTTTCAAATAACCAAGCGGAGCGGTTGGGGTGCAAACTCCCCATCCTTCGCAAAACGCCCACGCGCCTGTCACGGCGACGGCGCGCCCCAACGCGGTCACAAACAACACGACGACGAACAGCGCAAGCGTCAGCCGCGCAAAAGAGGTTTTGAGGGAGTACTTCATTTTTGTTTCCTCAAGAAAAACGGATAGCCAAAAAACAAAATCGTCGCAAACGAAAACCACTGCAAGGCATAGCCAAAGTGCGAGCCTTCGGTCAACTCGATTTCAGGCTGGAACGGGATGGGCGGAACGTCGTCGCCTGCGATCTCATCCTGCTGGATAAAAACGTTTAGCATGGGATAGGGACTCTGCTCCGCGATTCGCTCCACGTCCAGATTATTCCACACGTCGAGTTTTCCCTCCGCGTCTGCGACTCCGCCGAAGGCTGGTTTCTCCTGCCCAAGCCGAATCTGCCCCGTGACCGTGACCACGCCCGCCTCGTCATACTTGCGCCAATCTTGCGGAGTCGAGTTCCCGTCCGCAGGAATCCAGCCGCGGTTGACGAGAACCGTCGTCCCCCCTGAGCCTGTCGAAGGGTCGTCCCAAACAAGCGGCGTGATGAGATGATAGCCGTACTCGGTCTCGTGATATTGATTCCGCATGGCAACTTGATTCTCGAAATCGTACTCGCCAGTGACAGTCACCGCCCGCCACTCCATCTTCGCAATGTCATCAGGCACGGATTGATTCAAGTCGAGCGTTTCCATCGCCCACATCGACTCGACTTGCGCATTGAATGCGCGCCGCTGTTCGAGCCTGTCCAATTGCCAAATGCCGAGGCGGACGCAAACCGCAGTCCCAGCGAAGACAAGCAGGGTGGTCAAAATCCACGAGCGGCTGAACATTTTTTTCAAGAGAGGTTCCCTTCCAAATTCACCACAAAGGGTCACGAAGGAACACAAAGGATTCTTTTGCTTTTCCTTCGTGACCCTTTGTCTCCTTTGTGGTGGAGAATTATCTTTTCTTCCCAGGCACAACCAACGCGTACAGGGCAATCATCACACCCAGCGGCAGACCTGAAAATAAAATTCCATACAGGCGGGTGCTGAGCGTGAGCGGCTCGTACACATCCAAGCCAAAGGTTTGACTCGGCTGGAAGGAGCAGGAGTAGGCATAGGATGCTACCGAGTCCAGCGGCAGGCTGGCGGTGGAGCCAGCGGGAATCCACAGCGGACCGAGTTCATGGTCGGCGGTGTCTTCGTTCCTGACCACAATCGTATCACCGACCACGAAGGTCATCGCGTCGGGGATGGTGGGCGGGGCTTCGCCGCGAGCGACCTTGTCCGCTGTGCCTGCGGGGATGACGATCTCGATCACCTTCGGGGCGCGGGCGGTCTCACGCAAGAAGTAGAACGTCACTTCGTTGAGAGCCACACCGAAGAGAAGCCCAAAAAGGAGGGAGAGTAAAACTTTTTTGACGATGGTTTTGAATGGGGGCATTTGAAACCCTTTTGGGACGCAGATAAACGCTGATTTCGCTGATTGAAAAGAAAAAATCCGCGTTTTCTGCGTTCATCAGCGTCCCGTTTAAACTACTTCAACAAAATCTCGATGTCGTGAACCATATCTTCGACGGGAGTCTGGAAACCGTAGGAGAGGCGCAGGTTGCCGTTTTGGTCGATGAGATACGTCCGCGCGGTGTGGTTGATGATGTAGCCAAACGCAGACTCGGATTCAACCCGCTCGCGGAAGACGCCATAATTATCCCAGATAATCTGGAGTTCATCGGGATTGCCACTCAGACCGATGAAGTCTTCGTTGAAATGCTCGACGTATTCCTGAATTTTTTCGGGCGTATCGCGTTCGGGGTCTACAGAGACAAAGACGACTTGAACCTGCTCGGTCTTATCCCCCAGTTCTTCCATCACCAGCCGTAGTTCCGCCAGCGTGGTCGGGCAGACATCGGGACAGGCGGTGTAGCCGAAAAAGAGCAAAACGATTTTTCCTTTTTGTCCGCTCAGGCGGAACGTTTCCCCGCTCGATTGAGTCAATGTGAAATCAGCCGCCTGCGGATACGGCTCGCCGTAACTTGTCCCGCGAAAACTGACGGGTTGGTTGAGAACAAAAATCAACGCCGCCGCACCCACCGCCAGCATGGACAAGATTCCCACCCAGAGAGTCTTTCGATTCATTTTTTACTCCCGTTCCCAAACCCAAAAACTTGAACCACTGAGGCACGGA
>CAILWD010000624.1 GCA_903837815.1 uncultured Chloroflexota bacterium
AGCAGCCAAAAACTCCGCTGGTGGTGTTTGCGGCGGGGAGCCTCATCATCCCCTTTGACCATCTCGAAAAATCCTTTGAGGCGAAGTATCCAAACATTGACGTGCTGGCTGAATATCACGGAAGTATTCAAGTCATGCGTCACGCCACGGAGTTGCACGAGCAAATTGATGTGGTGGCAACTGCGGACACGGCATTAATTCCCATGCTGATGTATGCAACCAACATCCCTGAGACGGGGAAGCCCTATGCCAATTGGTATGTCAATTTTGCCAGCAACCGCCTTGCGCTTGCGTATCATCCCGAAAGCAAATATGGGGATGAGATCACCACCGACAACTGGACGGAAGTCATCAGCCGCCCCGATGTGAAAATCGGGATTGCCGACCCGCGTTTCGACGCTGCGGGCTATCGCGCTTTTATGGCATTTGGACTCGCCGAAATTGCAAATCAAAACTACGGCTTGTTCGACCCGATGTTCAAAGGACAGTTCACCTTCCCCGTCACTATCTTCCGCGGCGATGAAATGACCACCGTCACCGTGCCTGAAATTTTGGAAACCAAACCTGGTTCACACGTGGTCCTGCGCGGCGCAAGTATCGAATTGATCGCGCGCCTCGAAGCAGGCGATTTGGACTACGCTTTCGAATACGAAAGCGTCATCAAACAGCACAACTTGAAGATGGTCAGCCTGCCCGCCGAAGCCAACTTGGGCGAAGCCGACCTCAACGACTTCTACCAACAGGTTCAAGTCAACCTCGACTTCCAGCGCTTCGCCACGGTCAAACCGCAGTTTCGCGGCGAGCGTATCGGCTACGGCATCACCATCCCTGCCAGCGCGGAGCATCCCGAAGAGGCGGCGCAGTTCATTGCCTTTTTGCTCAGCGACGAAGGACGCGCCATCATGGAAGCCGACCATCACCCAATGTTCGAGACCTTCCCCGCCGACGGTTATGAAAACCAGCCGTCCGTTTTGCAATCGCTTACAGTCCCGATGGAATGACATATCGTCCCGAAGGTTATAAACCTTCGGGACGATAAACAGAGAATATCATTGAAAAAGAACAATCTGCTCTTCGAACTTGTTTTCTCCGCGCTGGGCGGGTTGTTGTTGCTTTTCATCATCCTGCCGCTGGTCAGTATTTTGCTTGGAACCACGCCGCAAAACTTCTGGCTCGCGCTGACCGACCCCGAAGTCCTGCGTTCCATCAGCCTGACCTTTGGCGCGGCGGCGGTGGCAACTTTGCTGGCAATCGCCACGGGCGTGCCGCTGGCGTTTTTGCTGGCGCGGAGAAAATTTCGCGGCAAGCGACTGCTCGAAGCACTGGTCAACCTGCCGATTGTGATTCCGCACACGGCGGCGGGCGTTGCCCTGCTTCTCGTCTTTGGTCGGCGCGGACTGCTGGGTCAATGGCTGACGCCAATGGGCATTGTCTTCACCGATAACTTTGCGGGGATCGTGGTCGGCATGATGTTTGTGAGTTTGCCATTCCTCGTCAACATGAGCCGCGAAGCCTTTTCCCTGCTGGACGATGAACTCGAACTCGTGGCGCTGATCGACGGTGCGTCGCCGTGGCAGGCTTTCTGGCATGTGTCGCTTCCGCAGGCATGGCGCGGCGTGCTGGCTGGCGCGTTGATGATGTGGGCGCGCGGCATCAGCGAGTTTGGCGCGGTGGTCATCCTCGCCTATCACCCGAAGATCGTCCCCGTGCTGGTCTTTGAACGCTTCAACGGCTTTGGATTGGCGTCCGCCCAGCCTGTCGCCGCTTTACTTGTGCTGGTGGCGCTTGTGATATTTATCTTTTTGCGAATGGCTCTCCCAGTGGAGAGTAAAAAATAATTTTCAAACAAGGAGAAGAAACTTGAAACTCAGCGCTCGCAATGTATTAAAAGGCAAGGTCTTGAAGGTGGTCAAAGGAGCCGTCAACTCCGAAGTGACCATCGAACTGCCTGGCGGAGAGAAACTCATCTCCATCATCACCAATACTTCCGTTGCCTCGCTCGGACTCAAAAAAGGCAAAGAAGCGTATGCCGTCATCAAGGCGTCCAGCATCATGGTTGCTGTTGACGAATAATTCCATCTGGAACAATCGTCCCGAAGGTTTGAGAAGTCCTCAAGTTTTTCGGCACAACCTTCGAGACGTTTCGGTTCAAAAATATTTTAGTCAAGGAGAAATAAGAATGTCCCGCACCATTAAGTTTGTTTTGCTGTTTGGGCTGATTCTCTCGCTGGCACTCTCTGCCTGCGGAGCGCCCGTCCCCACTGAGACTCCCATCGTCGAAGCGCCTGCCGCCACCGAAGCCCCTGCGGAAGCGCCCTCCACCGATCCGATTCTCACTATCAGCGGCGCTGTGGATACCGAACTGGCTCTCTCCGAAGCCGACCTGCGCGGCATGGAAGTTGTCCAACTCAACGCCGAACACCCCA
Source organism: uncultured Chloroflexota bacterium (assembly GCA_903837815.1). Lineage (GTDB taxonomy): Bacteria > Chloroflexota > Anaerolineae > Anaerolineales > Villigracilaceae > Villigracilis. Next base: position 2,427 of record CAILWD010000624.1, read on the forward strand.
AGAAGGGACCCACCGACTACGAAGGCGTCCGCTTGAGTGAAGTTCTTGCCAAGGCTGGCGTTCAGGAGGGAGCCAGCGCGCTACTCTTCACCGCCAGTGACGGCTATGAATCCGAAGTCGCCTATGCCGACGTGGAAGCCTGCGCCGACTGCCTGGTTGCCTTCGATGGCTCCGATCTCACCATGGTCATGCCCGGCTTGTCCAGCAAAGCCTGGGCGAAGATGGTCGTCAAGATCGAAGTGAAGGCTGACGCCCCCGCTGCGGCTGAACCTCCCGCCAACCCGAACATCATCCTCGCCACCACAACCTCCACGCAGGACTCTGGCTTGCTTGATGTCCTCGTCCCCATGTTCCAGGAACAGACTGGCTACACCGTGCAGACAGTTGCAGTCGGTTCTGGCGAAGCAATGAAGATGGGAGAAGAAGGCAATGCCGATGTGTTGCTTGTCCACGCGCCTGCCTCCGAAGTGAAATTCATGGATGGCGGCTTTGGCAAAGACCGTATGTTGGTCATGCACAATGACTTCATCCTTGTCGGTCCCGCCGCTGATCCCGCCACAGTCAAGGGACTTGCGATCAAAGATGCCTTCAAGGCAATCTTTGAAGCCGGCGCGCCCTTCATCACCCGCGGCGACGATTCTGGCACGCACAAGAAAGAACTCGCCCTGTGGAAATCTGCGGAACTCGACCCTGCCGCCGAGAAGCCCGAATGGTACATCGAGACCGGGCAGGGCATGGGCGCTTCGATGACCGTCGCTTCGGAAAAGGCCGCCTACATCCTCACCGACCGCGCCACCTATTTGGCGAACAAGGATAATTATCAACTGGAGATTTTGGTCGAAGGCGACAAGAGTTTGCTGAACGTTTATCACGTCATCACCGTCAACCCCGAAAAGTGGGATGCGGTCAACTACGACGGCGCGATGGCGTTCTCTAAATTCATGACCGACCCCGAAACTCAGAAAGTCATCGGCGAATTTGGCGTGGACAAATTCGGCCAGCCGCTCTTCTACCCCGATGCGGACAAGACGGATGCGGATTTGGGTTTATAAAAAGTAGACAAGTAAACAGGTAAGACAGGTACACAGGAATTTTTTCCATGTGTGCCTGTTTCCTTGTATACTTGCGTGCTTCCCTATGACAGACATCCTCGAAATCACCCTCCTCTCCCTGCAAGTCTCCACCATCGCAACCCTCATCAGCCTGCTGATCGGTCTGCCGTTTGGGACATGGCTCGCGCTCGGCAACTTTCGCGGACGTTCGTTCGTCCTGAGCATCGTCAACACAGGCATGGCGCTGCCGCCCGTGGTGGTCGGCTTGGTCGTGGCAATGACCCTCTGGCGTAGCGGTCCGCTCGGCGGCTTAAAGTTGATCTACACCCCGTGGGCGATCATCATCGCGCAGACGGTCATCTCCGCGCCCGTCGTGACGGGTCTCACAGCGGCGGCATTGGCGGCGCTCGACCCGCGACTTCGCCAACAACTTCTTGGGCTTGGGGCTTCCCAATTGCAGATGATCTGGATGCTGTGGCGCGAAGCCCGCCTGCCTCTGCTCGCCGCGCTGATGGCTGGATTCGGCTCCGTCATCTCCGAGGTCGGCGCTTCGATGATGGTCGGCGGCAATATTCGCGGGCAAACCCGCGTGCTGACCACCGCCATCGTGCTGGAAACATCCAAAGGCGAGTTCGAGCGCGCGCTGGCGCTTTCTGCCCTGCTGCTGGTCATTACCTATCTCATCAACCTGGCATTGACCTGGATTCAGCAAAAAGGGCAAAGGCGATGAACGAGTTAATCACGATCCGCAATTTGCTTATCAAACGAAACAACCGCGACGCCCTGCGCGTGGACTCGCTGGACATTCAGCGCGGCGAAACCCTGGCAGTGGTTGGCCCCAATGGGGCTGGGAAAAGCACGCTTTTGCTGGCGCTGGCGCATCTGCTCAAGCCTGCCAGCGGCGAAATCAAATACGGCGGCAAATATCTCCGCGAGTGGGATGACCTCGAATACCGCCGCAAGATTGCCTTCGTCTTTCAAGACCCGCTGTTGATGGATATGCCGGTGGAAGATAACGTCGCCCTCGGCTTGAAATTTCGCGGCGTGGATAAAGCCGAGATGCGTGTCCGCGCCGAAACTTGGATGAAAGCCATGGGCGTGGATTCACTTGCCAAGCGGCGGGCTGGTCAACTTTCAGGAGGCGAAGCCCAACGGGTGAGTCTGGCTCGCGCCTTCGTCCTCGATCCCGAACTGCTTCTGATGGATGAACCCTTCTCCGCAGTCGACCCGCAGACACGCGGACAGTTGATGAAAGATTTGGCGGAACTGCTGGCGCACGAACATCGCACGACGATTTTTGTCACGCACAACCTCAAGGAAGCCGCGCAAATGGGCGACCGTGTGGCGGTGGTCATCGGCGGCAAGTTGAAACAAGTGGGCGCGCCACAGCAAATCAAAGAATATCCCATGGATGGCTCGGTGCAATCCTTTTTGCAGGATTTCTAAAGAAAATAAGTTTTCCCCGGTAAAGATGCCGCGCATGAGTTGCAGGCGCAAAGGTTGTGTAAGGGTAAACAGCCAAACCCCAAGTACTGGTAAAATCGCCAGCATGTCTTTACGTCGAAACACCAATGCCTTCGTTGCATTGCAGTCTTTTTTTGTTGCCGCCTTGCTGGTTTCCTGTGCGCCAGCGGCAAACCAGCAGTCTCCCTATCCGACCTACGATCCCTTCATGCCGATGCAAGAGGAGACACAGTCTCCCGAGCCCGGTGCAACTCTCGCGCCGACGAATTCCCCCCTGCCTCCAACTGAAACCGCCACCCGCGAACCGACTCCCACCCGCGCCCCGCTTTCGGTGATGCTGCCCACCTTGTTTCCCACAGACCAGCCCCTCGCCACCCCCACGCCCGACACGGAGCGCATTTTGCCGACGCCGCGCCAGTTCGATGAGCAATATATCGTGCAGGAGGGCGACATCCTCGGCATGATTGCCGAACGGTACGGCATCAGCCTCAAGACTCTGATGGAAGCCAACGCCATTGCCGACCCCAACTTGTTGTATGCGGGCATGGTGTTGAACGTCCCCGCGCCGAATCCAGGAGATTTGGGGACTTCCTTCAAAATCATCCCCGATTCTGAAATGGTCTATGGTCCTTCGGGGGTGTATTTCAACATTGCCCGTTTCATCGAAAGCCAGAATGGCTACCTCGAAACCTACGAGCAGGATGTGGACGGCTTTATCCTTTCGGGACATGAAATTGTGTGGATCGTCGCCCGCAATTATTCGGTCAACCCGCGCCTGTTGCTTGCCCTGCTCGAATACCAAAGCGGATGGGTCACCAACCCCGCCCCGTTCAACACCGCCTATCCGATGGGGCTGGCAGACGAAGGGCGTTATGGCTTGTACCGTCAACTGACCTGGGCGGCGGACACCCTCAATCGCGGTTATTATCGCTGGAAGGAAAATGCCATTTCCACCTGGGTGATGAATGACGGCACGGTCACGCCGGTAGACCCGACCATCAACGCCGGCACGGCGGCGGTGCAGTATTTCTTCTCCCAGTTCGACGACCTTCCCACCTGGCAAACCGATGTTGGCGCCACGGGTTTGCTCCTCACCTATTACGTCCTTTTTGGCAATCCCTTCGATATTGCCATCGAACCTTTGATCCCCGCCTCGGTGCGCCAGCCTCCCATGCGGCTTCCTTTCCGCGACGGCGAAACCTGGTATTACACCGGCGGCCCGCACGGCGGGTGGGGAACAGGCTCTGCCTGGGCTTCTCTCGATTTTGCCCCGCCCGGCGATAACGGCTCCTGCCTGGCGAGTCCGCTGTGGGTGACTGCCATGGCAGACGGGCTGATTCTGCTCGCTTCAAATGGAGCGTTGATTCAAGACCTGGATAACGACGGATACGAGCAAACGGGCTGGGTCATTTTCTACATGCACATTGCCGCCGACGGGCGCGAGCAACCCGGTGAATATGTGTATGCCGGTGACCGCATCGGGCATCCCTCCTGCGAAGGCGGAATTTCCAACGCAACTCATGTCCACATCGCGCGGAAATACAACGGGGAATGGATTGCCGCCGGTGGCCCCCTGCCTTTCGACCTCGACGGCTGGGTTGCCAGCGCGGGCAATGTGGAATATGACGGCTACCTCACACGCAGTGGCGTGACCCTCGAAGCCTGGGACAGCGCCAGCGAGGTCAACCAGGTATATCGTTAATTCATCCTTTCTTAATCCACGCGGATATAATGCAAATGACCATGTACCGACCTATCATCATCGTAATTGCCTTGTCTTTGATTCTATCCGCCTGCGCCCCTGCGACAGGTTCCCTTTGGGGCGTCCCGGAAACGCCCACCCCGTTGGGGCTTCAGCCGGTGGAATCTTCGGTTGACCCGTTCTACGTTCACGATGTTCCCATCGTCTTCCCGACCTCCACGGCGTTGCCGCAAGCCGAAACGCAAGCCGCCTACACGCCCACGGTTACACCGACCCCGGGCGGACCAACTCCGCTCCCCCCGCCGACCGCTGACATCCCGGTCTACGACGCCGCGCCATTTCTCTACTACGCCCAAAGCGGCGATATGATTTCGGCCGTTGCAAGCAGGTTTGGGGTCGAAGAATCAGAGATCATTTCAGACGCCGACCTGACGCGGACGACGTTAATCGATCCCGGCACCCTGCTCGTCATCCCCAATCGTATCAATGAGGAGATGTCGCCCAACGTTCAAGTTATTCCCGATGCCGAGGTCATCTTTTCATTTGCCGGGGTCGGCTTCGACGTTTCGGAATACGTCCAGCAACAGGGCGGGTATTTGAGCAAATTCAGGGATTATCTCGGCTCCACCGGCTGGATCGATGGCGACAAGGCAATCGAACGCCTTGCCATCGAAAATTCCATCAACCCGCGCCTCCTGCTTGCCCTGCTCGATTTCGAAAGCCGCTGGGTGCGCGGACAACCCATCGACCTCCTCCACACCGATTACCCGATGGGCTTCGACGATTTCCGCTACAAAGGCATGACCATACAAATGGTCTGGGCGATCAACACCATGGCGATTGCCTATTACGGCTGGCGAGCCGGCACACTGACCCATCTTGAGTTCCCCGACGGCTCCAGGCTACGCATCGACCCGCGTTTAAACGCCGGCACGGTTGCCATTCAATACCTGTTCTCGCGCGAACACAGCCGCTCGGAGTGGACACAAATCATAGACCCAGATTCGGGCTTCCCCGCCATGTATTTGGAAATGTTTGGCGACCCCTGGGCACGCGCAGACCTGGTCAACCCGATTTTCCCGGCGGCGTTGAACCAGCCGCCCCTGACCCTGCCCTTCGAAGCCGGGCATGAGTGGAGCCTGACCGGCGGTCCGCACAACGCCTGGGGACAGATCAACCCGAATATTTACGACACCACGCACACTGTTTTTGCCGCCATAGACTTTGCCCCCTCCACCGATCACGGGGGATGCGACCCCACCCCAAGTTGGGTGACTGCCGCCGCTCCCGGTCTCGTCGTCCGCTCAAATAACGGCGCAGTGATGGTCGACCTCGACGGCGACGGATACGAACAGACCGGCTGGAACATCCTCTACATGCACATCGCCAAAATAGACCGCGTTCCGGCGGGGACATGGCTCGAGTTGAACGACCGCATCGGTCACGCCTCCTGCGAGGGCGGAGTCTCCACCGGCACGCACCTGCACTTTACGCGAAAGTACAACGGCGAATGGGTCACAGCCGACGGTCCTATCCCCTTCATCATGGATGGCTGGCGCGTGGTGGCAGGGGAAAAAGCGTACGAAGGGACACTTGTGCGCGGCGACAAGGTGGTCCTTGCCGACCCGGTTGGGCAGAAGTGGTCGAACATTTTCCGCGACGACCCCAATGCCACGCCGGAAGCCACTCCGCTTACTGATGAATAGGTTTTCATTAGCAGCCCGCCGCTGGGCGTTATGGCGGAAACAGGAGACGATCGTCCTCGCGCTGGTTTTTATGCTCGCGCTTTCCTCCTGCAACCTTCGGATGGCATATACCCCTCCAGAAACAGTTGCCACAACCGAAGCCAACCTGCCTCTCCCACAGCAGACCCCGTTACCCGAACGCAGGGTATATAAGCCCGGCGAACTGGTGGATTATGTCGCTCAATCGGGCGATACCCTGCCGGCGCTTGCAGCGCGTTTCAACACCAGTGTGGAAGAAATCCTCGCCGCCAACTCCTTCATCCCCCCAGAGGCTACCACCATGCCGCCGGGAATGCCGATGAAGATTCCTGTCTATTTCCTTGCCTTATGGGCGAGCCCCTTTCAGATTATTCCCGACAGCGCCTTTGTTTACGGTCCCACCCTGATAGGATTCAACTCTTCCGCCTTTCTCGAATCGCAGACGGGCTGGCTCAAGAACTATCGCGTGTATGCCAGCGGAAAATGGCGCAGCGGCGGCGAGATGGTCGATTTTGTTGCCGCCAATTACAGCGTCAGCCCGCGTTTGCTGCTTGCCATTCTCGAATACCAGGGCGGCGCGTTAACCCAGGCAGAGCCGACAGCAAAAAAGAACCTGCTCGGCTTCACGCGCAGATATTGGGAAAACCCCTACCTGCAACTTGTCCTTGCCGCCAACTCCCTCAACAACGGATATTACGGCTGGCGGATTGGCGCTTTGACCGAGTTTGAACGCACAGATGGTTTTCTCGTCCGCCCCGACCCCTGGCAGAATGCCGGCTCAGCGGCAATGCAATATTACTTCTCGCGGATGCTCACCGGCGATGATTACGCCCACGCCGTCAGCCCCGAAGGCTTGAGCCAAACCTACAGGAACTTTTTCGGTGACCCGTGGAGCGATCCCGTTGTCATCATCCCCGGCAGTTTGCAGCAACCCGAAATGCAACTGCCGTTTTCCCTCGACCAGACCTGGTACCTGACGGGCGGTCCGCATACGGGGTGGGGAACGGGCGAGCCTCTCGCCGCTGTCGATTTTGCCCCCCCCTCAGATAAATCAGGTTGTTTCATCGCCGAAGATAAATATTTTGCCACCGCCATGGCAGACGGGCTGGTCGTCCGTTCGATGGTAGAGGGCGTGGCTCTCGACCTGGATAAAGATGGCGACGAGCGAACAGGCTGGGTGATTTTCTACCTGCATCTCGCCACCCGCCAACGAGCACCCCTCGGCGCAGAGTTGAAGGCGGGCGACCCCATCGGCTACCCCTCCTGTGAAGGCGGACGCGCCACAGGCTCACATGTCCACATTGCGCGAAAGTACAATGGCGAGTGGATCATTGCCGACAGCCCCATCCCTTTTAATATGAGCGGCTGGCTTGTCCACAACGGAAGCCGCGAATATTTGGGCACGATGACCAAGAGCGGGTCGGTGGTCACTGCCAGCGAATTTGGAGAGTATTTCACCTCCATCAGCGGCAGTTATCCGTAATTTCGACAGACGAAATCCCACACACTATTCTGGAGTCCATCAGCTTGCTGATGGATATTTTTATGGGCAATCCGCCTGATTGGTACTTATTATTGCTGCAAGAAAAAACTATGCAGAAGGAATTTCTGTAGCAGTTGGTTCCGGGGCGCTGGTGGGTGCTGGTGTCGCAGTGGATTCGATTGTGGATGTTGCCTCAGCGGTAGGCGTGCTGGTGTACGACTCATCCTCGTCTTCGGTGGCGGTGGGGTGGCGGTACTACCCGAAACCACGATTTGTACGTAGACCGCTTCGCCGAAGGTGACTCCGCTGGCGCTTTGCAGTGTCCAGTAGCCGGTGTATGTCCCAGCCGACGAGGGCGCGACCAAGTCAGCGGGTACTTCGGCGCTTCCGCATCGGTGCTGCAAGCGCCCAGGGCAAGGGCAATCAATGACAAAATGCTGAGGGATTTTTTCGAGATCATTTTTACTTCCCAATTCAACATCCCGAAGGTTTTTCGGTGAGGCGGGTTTGAAATCCATAAACCTTCGGGACGGTGATCAAAACGTAGTGACGGTGGTGGTTTGGGAGGGGATGGATATTCTGGTGGGTGCGCCCAGAAACCGTCACTACGAACACCCCAAGGGGAGGGCTACAAGTCGGTGCTGTTGTAGCCAGCGATCAATGTCACTTTGTTATTGCCGTTCAGGTTCTTGATCTCGGTCAGGAAGTTTTGAATTTGATTCGATTTCTTCATGCCGATGCTGTAGGTCAGTTCGGTCAACATGCCGCTGTGGACTGAGTCCACGCTGATGAGTTCGGAAGATGAGGTGTAGGTCAGGAAAGGCTTGTCGAAGAGCGAGTCAAATGCCGCGCCATTGGGAACCTGCACGCGCAGAATTTGATTTGACATTTCGCGCGCGAACCAATTGAAGCGGGTCATGAGCAGCATGATCAAACTGATGACGATTGCCGCGACCACTGCCAGCAGGTAGAACTTGGTGCCGACTGCCATGCCAACTGCCATGGTGAAGAAGATGAAGCCCACATCACGAGTCTCTTTGACCGCATTACGGAAGCGGATGATGGACAATGCGCCGACGAGCGAGAAGGCGCGCGCAATGTTCGAGCCGACGATCATCATCACCAGCGCCACGACCATGCCGTTCATCACCAGCGTGATCACAAAACTTTGCGTGTACGACGATCCGCGATGCGTGATCTTATAAATCCAGCCGATGAAGGCGCTTAATACAAAACTGAGCAGCATGACGACGACAATATCGAGGACGGAGAATTCCCCCGTCAGGTCTTGAAGATTGAAAATATCCATTTGAAACTCCTTGTTCGTTTTATTTGTAGATGTTACGCAATAATGGCGTGTCATTGCGAGGACGCGCTTGCTCTTCGTCCGAAGCAATCTTTTTATTGTGTCAAAGATTGCTTCGCCGCAAAACCAAGAGCGCGGCTCGCAATGACATTAACTTTTTATAATGGTTCGTATCTGAAGTAAAAGTGCGTAACATCGGTTATTTAGATTGTTGCAAGCACAGACCTTGAAAAGGTGGACGGCATGTTTTCAGCCAATTCGACGCCGCGACAATACTTGCTGACGCGAATCATTTTCAGGTTGTGCGCCGCGACCAGTTCGGTCAGCCAGTAGGGAATGCGCTCATTGACCTTGATCTCCATCACGACCGTATCCACTGGGAACATCGGCAGGCTGATCGGGTCTTCATGCAGATCTAGTTGCTGGGTCTGGATGGTGAGCGAGGTATCGAAGGTCACGCGCAAGCCGATGTCGTAATCGGTGCCGATCAGCGCCTGGCGCTCGTAGCGCACGATGCTGGTGGGGCGCAGGTTGTAATTCCAGAGGAAGGCATAAATTTCTTCGATCACGGGTTTATCCACAGGGTTGTAACTCTCAGGGATTTGACGGTCATTGCACAAGGTCAGCGCATCTTGATAGGGGAGGATGATGCGTCGCTTTTGCGTGACCCGATCCAGCCGCTGTTTGATTTCGACGAAGACGGGGGTATCCGCTGTCAGCGGGGACTCAGTCTCATAGCGGCGGATACGCAGCTTGCGGCGGAATTTGATTCCGTCCACTTTTTCCCAATAACAGCGCAGGTCAGGCGAGTCGTAATACAGGCTGGTGAGGGCGTAGCGTCCATTGCCGTGTTCATCATCGAGCAGATACGCGCGCAAGGCAGTCTTGAAACGTTCCGCTTCCTTGAGGGAAATTAGGTACTTTAATTCAAAGCGGTTGAACTTGCGGATGGTGTGACTGAGGTTTGACATGTTTTTGTTCCGTTTCTATGTCCCCATTTTAGAAGTTGCGGCTGTGCGTAAACCAAGAAAAGGCTGTGAATTTGTTGAGAAAAACCGTTTCCACGAAGAACACGAAGGTCACGAAATTTGTGTTTTTCGTGACCTTCGTGGAGTGCAAAACTTATTGTTGAGGCTGCGGAGGTTGTCCGCCGCCGGGCATTCCGCCGGGACCGCCCCCATGTCCGCCGCCGAAGCCGCCGACTGTGCCGACGCTGGTGACCACGCTGGAGAGGGAGAAACTGGCGACCTGAGTCCCTGCGGTGTAAGCGCCGTCTGAATACAGCCCGTCCATGCTTGCGCCGCTGGAAGTTCCCCCGCTGTAGAGGACGTAGGAACCAGCCTTCAGTTCAGGCGAGGACAACACAACCGACTGGTAGGACTTGGCAGGGGTGAAGGTCAGAACCTCTTCGCCGCTTTCGTTCTCGATGCGGATCATCGTGCCGCCAGCCTGTGCTGTCTCGAAGCCGTACAAGACCGAATACTGGGTGGACGACGCGCTTGCATTTTGCGCCATGCCCGAACTGCCGACCGCAAGGAAATAGCCGCCGCTGATATTGAACGTCCCGTTGTAATCGAGCGGACCGTTGCCGTTATTCGTCGGACCGTTAGCGATGACTGTGCCTGCGGTCATGTCAATCGAGCCGTTGCTGTCCACGCCGTCGCCGCCTGAGTCGAGATAAATATAGCCGCCGTTGATGTGGATGTAGGCGTTGCCCGACGCGGCAAAGGGATTTTCTCCCGCCCTGCCGTTGACCGAAGAACCGTCCGCGCCGCCCGCCGCATTCAAGCCGTCGTCACTTGCGACCAAGTGAATGGTTCCGCCGTTGACCGTGATAACTTCGCTTTCGATTCCTTCGTAAGACTTGGCAATATTGACCGTTCCGCTGTCGATGGCGAGGGTCGCGTCGGCGTGAATGCCGTCGTCGCCAGAGGAAATCGAGATTTCGCCGCCGTCGATGGTGAGACTGCCGTTCGAGTGCAGCGCGTCGTCTGCTGAGTCGATGTTGATGACGCCGCCGCTGATGGTGATGTCCACGCCAGCGCGTAAGGCTTTGGCGCTGTTCTCCAACTCAAAGTTGATTGCGCTGCCGCCGCCCGTGAAGAGGTTGAGCGTTCCGCCGCTGACCGTCAGTTGGGTCTCCGCCTGAATGCCGTCCATGCCCGTGTTGAGGTTGAGCGTTCCGCCTTCGATGAGGATGTAGCCTTTTTCGGCTTCGGTGTCGTTCGTTGCTTGCAAACCATCGCCGAGCGCGTTGACGGTAATCGTCCCATCCCTGACGGCAAGCATGTCTTTGCCGCGAATGCCGTCATTGACCGCATTGACCGTAATCACGCCGCCTGTAATTTTCAAGTCATCCTTGCTGGTGATGCCGTCGTTGAAGTTTGCCGTCACGGTCAACGAGCCGCCGCCATTGATGGTCAGGTCATCCTTGCTGAAAATCGCCGCGTTGGGTTCTTCCGCCGCCGCGTCGTCGTAGGTGTACGCCGCCCCGTCGGTGACGGAATTCTGCGTACCGTCCGCCAGGGTGATGACTGCCTTATCGGCGCTGCGGACATAAATCGGGGCGCTGGTGGCGTTGTTGATGGTCGCGCCATTCAGCACGAGATTGACCGTGCCTTCGTCTTGCGTATCCACCAGAATTTGACCGTTGTTCAATGCGCCGCTGATGTTGTACGTCCCCGCCGTCGTGATGCTCACGCTGCTGCCGTTGACCTCCGCGCCCGCGCCTTCGACAATAATTGAGTCGCCGTTCAACTGGATGGATGCGGTGAAGTCTGCGCTGGGATTCAAGTCCTCTCTATCGTATTCGACGGATAACGGGCTAACGACAACCGCCGCCGCCGCAGTTTGGGATGTCGTCCCCGAACCTGTCGCCACCGCCGAACACGCCGCGATGGATAAAATCAAGATGACTTGTGAAAGTATTGCGATAATTTTTTTCATTTTTTCTCCT
>CAILWD010000625.1 GCA_903837815.1 uncultured Chloroflexota bacterium
GGATGTCTTGCAATGTCCAGGTGATTTTCTCTGCTTTGAGCAGGTCATTGAACTGCCCAAGCATTTTTTTGTCGTAGTCGTTTATCGTGCTGTCGATGGGGAACATGCCTGAGGCTTCACCCACGCCCAATACTTTTTGCCCCGTCAACTTCCAGTGGACATAGCCCGCCAGTGTGGTCTGGTGACTGATGTCTTTGACATGCGCTTCCTTGTTCAATATCGCCTGATAAAGATGGGCAATGCTCCAGCGCTGCGGAATGTTGAATTGGAAGAGGTTGGTGAGTTTCTCGGCGGCTTGTCCCGTCATTGTATTGCGCCAAGTGCGGAAGGGGACAAGTAAATTGCCGTCCTTGCCAAATGCCAGATAGCCGTGCATCATGGCGCTGAAACCGATCGCTCCGATGGTGGTGAGCGCCACACCGTATTTCTCCGAAACCTCTTTACTGAGATTGCGGTAACTTTCTTGCAAGCCTTTCCACACAATGTCCAGACTGTACGTCCAGACGCCATGCTCATATTGGTTTTCCCATTCGAAGCTGCCCGATGCGATGGGGGAATGGTCTTCAGCGATCAACACGGCTTTGATGCGGGTTGAGCCGAGTTCAATACCAAGAGAGGTCTTGCCGCTTTCGATTGCTTTTTTGATTTCGTTTTTATCCATATGTGTCTCCTCATGTCACCCTGAGCGATAGCGAAGGGTCTCTACGATTGCCCAAGAGATTCTTCGCTTCGCTCAGAATGACACATTATCCGGGATACCAAACCTTGCGCGGATCGTCCTTGGCGCGCACGTAGTCAAACGCCGAGTCGATCATCTTTTTTAGATCATATTCAGGTCGCCAGCCGAGTAAAAATTTTGCTTTGGCGTTATCGAGCCAAGTGGAATGAAATTCGGTCTTGATCTCCACGGTGGGCAAGCCGCGCGTCTCGTGCAGATAGTTGCCCATCTCGCCGTAGTCTACGGGCTCGTCCATGCAGATGTTGAAGAGTTGCTGGAGGGCTTTAGGATTGTCGAGAGCCAGCAAGAGGGCGCTGACCAAATCGTCAACGTGGACAAAGTTTCGTTTAACGGGAACAGCTTCCAGATTAAGCATGATCGGGATGGTCTGCGTCCGCACATAGTCAGCCGCGGTTTTTTCATCCACAAAATCACGCCAACGCGGACCGCCGAAGACATCCTCTCCGAAAGAGAGTTGATATTTGAAATCGTCTTTTTCCATGATCCACGGCGCGCGCAGGCAGCAGCCATTCAAGTTGTATTGGATGTAATACTGTTCGAGCATGACTTCTTCGAGAACTTTGGAGAGCGCGTAACAGCCTTGATAGGCGGAATGTTTTTGGGTTTCGGTGACGGGGATGGGATGCGGATAAACGAAATGCCCCATGCCCGCGTCGCCGCCGACCATGATGAACTGCTTGAAGGTGGGGGAGGTTCGGCAGGCTTCGAGCAGCCAGAAAAGACCCTTGACCGCCACATCCATAATTTGCTCAGGCGTCTCTTTGACAGTTGCGAGATGCAGAACATGCGTGACACCGTCCATCGCTTTTTCGACGAGGTCGCGATGCTCGATGGAGCCGTGAATGTTTTGAATGCGGGGATGAGGGGGGAGTTCGCGGTTGTGGCACAAGGCGCGAACGGTGAAGGA
>CAILWD010000626.1 GCA_903837815.1 uncultured Chloroflexota bacterium
AGGACTTTTTGATTTTGTCCAAGCCGATTATCGTGCTGTTGCTTTTGGTCACCACCTACAGCGGACTTGTCGCGGGCAGCAAAGCCTTCCCTTCGGCGTCGCTCACCTTTTGGACGTTGCTCGGCGGCGCGTTGGCGGCGGCGGGTTCGAGCGCGTTGAATCAATATATCGACCGCGAACTCGACAAGCGAATGCAGCGCACCGCGAAGCGTCCGTTGGCAGATGGACGGCTCACGGCGGCGGAGGGACTTTCTTACGGGTTGGCGCTTTCACTCGTCAGTTATTACGTCATGGCGGGCTTCGTCAACTTGCTGGCTGCGCTGCTCTCGCTGGCGGGGATTTTCTACTACGTGATTTTTTACAGCGTGATGTTGAAGAAAGCCACCGTCCAGAACATCGTCATCGGCGGCGGGGCGGGGGCGATTCCGCCGATGGTTGGGTGGGCGGCGGCGACGGGCGAACTCGGTCTCGCGGCGTGGATTCTCTTTGCCATCGTTTTCTTCTGGACTCCGCCGCATTTTTGGGCGCTCGCAATTGTCCGCAAGAAGGATTACGAGCGGGCGGGCGTGCCGATGATGCCCGTGGTGATGGGCGAGGAAAAAACCCGCAAGCAGATTTTGATTTATACCGTCGAGTTGGTCGCCGTCACCCTGCTTCTTCCCCTCTTCGATCTCGCTGGGACTGTCTACCTGATTTCGGCTCTCGTCCTCGGCGGATTCCTGCTCTACGCCGCCTGGCGCGTGGTCAAGGTCGAGGGCAACAAGGTCGCCTGGACGATGTATCGCTGGTCGAGCATGTATCTGGCGTTCATCTTTCTGGCGATCATGATTGACGCGGTGGTGTGAAATCAAAAAGCCGTCGAATGAAAATTCGGCAGCTTTTTTTGTCGGCAGGCTGACTAAGCCTTCTCCAACCCGTGTGCGTTGAGCAATTCTTCGTTCTCCAAAATTTCATTCGTTAATCCATCCGCCACCACCTGACCTTCGTCCATCACAATTGTGCGGGGGAATAGTTCCTTGACCAGAGCCATGTCATGAGTCGAGACGAGCATGGTGATGGGCAGGTCGCGCAGAAGGTGGATCAGCGCGCGTCGGGCGCGTGGGTCGAGTCCTGCGGTGGGTTCATCGAGCGCGAGGGCTTCGGGATTCATCGAGAGGACGGTGGCGATGGCGATGCGTTTTTTCTCGCCGACGCTCAGGTGATGCGAAACCCGCTCCGCGTAGCCGCTCATGCGGACGGCGGCGAGGGCAGATTCCACCCGCTGCTTGGTTTCCTCCGCGCCAAGCCCTTGATACAGCGGACCGAACGCCACATCATCAAAAACGGTGGGAGAGAACAACTGGTCGTCGGGGTTTTGGAAGACCAGCCCGATGCAGGCGCGGACGCGGCTGAAGTTCTTCGGCTCCACTTCCAGCCCGCAGACGTGGACATTTCCCTTGCCCGTGAGAATTCCGTTCAGGTGCAGCATGAGCGTGGATTTGCCCGCGCCGTTGGGACCGACCAGCGCGACCTTCTCTCCGGGCGCGATTCGCAGACTGATGTCGTTTAGCGCGGCGTGACCGTCGGGGTAGGAGTAGGTGAGGTTGTGGATTTCGATTGAATGATGCATAGTTGTTCCGTGTTTGACCACGAAGGGTCACGAAGGTACACAAAGGAAAATCAAGAGCTTTTTGGTTTTCTTGGCGAGCTTCGCATCTTCGCGGTAAAAAGTCTAACCCCAGAAGAGGATTCCGAATAAGAGAAGAATGCCAAGTAAAAGCAAACCTGCAAATAAAATCAATTTGCTGGTTGTGTTCAGCGGCGGAGCGGGCATCAGGCGGACTTCGCCGTCGTAGCCGCGCGAGAGCATGGCGGTGTAGATTCGGTCGCTGCGGTCGAATCCGCGCAGGAAAAGGCTGCCCGCCATGCCGCCTGTCACCTGCGCCCGCCAGAGGATTCCGCCGCCTTCTTTCGCCCTTCGACTACGCTCAGGGCGGATAGCAGAACTCACTCCCGACCTTGCCGCCCGCGCCCTCATCAGCCGCAGGGCTTCATCCACAAGGACGAAGATGTAGCGCCAGGTCAAGCCAAACATGGCAACCAGCAGGCGCGGAATTATTTTCCCTGCCCATCGGCGAGTGGACTCTGACCGCCTCTATCGAAGGACTGGAACGTTTCATCAGCATCACGCTCAAGTCGTGGCTGTCGGTGCAGGCGGCGATTGTGCTGGCGGCGACCACCCCCTTCCC
>CAILWD010000627.1 GCA_903837815.1 uncultured Chloroflexota bacterium
AATTTTGGTGCCGAAGGAGGGAATCGAACCCTCATTCCCGTTGGGAACACGATTTTGAGTCGTGCGCGTCTGCCTATTCCGCCACTTCGGCAACTGGATGATGAGCGAGCGCAAGTATAACAAACTATCACAGATAAGGTCAAGATGAAATTAGGAATTATCGGACTACCCCAATCAGGAAAGACCACCATTTACAACGCGCTGACGCGCGGCAACACACCGACCACAGCCAGCGCGGGACGCATCGAGGTTCACACCGCCGTTGTGGATGTACCCGACCCACGTGTGACCAAACTTTCGGGCATGTTCAAGCCGCGCAAGACCATTTACACCAAAGTCACCTATGCAGATATCGCCGGGCTGGAATCGGGTTCGGCGAAGAGCGGTATTTCGGGGCAATTGCTAAATCAACTCAACCAGATGGAAGGCTTGATCCTGGTCGTGCGCGGCTTCGACGACGATAACGTCATGCACCCAAACGGCAGCGTGAATCCGTTACGGGATGTGGACAGCATGTTATCCGAACTGCTGCTGAACGATTTGGTGGCGGTCGAACGAAAACTGGAAAAACTGGTCGAGGAACGCAAAAAAGGTGGCACAGACAAAGTCATCAACGCGCGGCAGACAGAACTCTTCGAGAAATTGCACAAAACGCTTTCCGATGACAAGCCGCTGCGGACGATGGAATTCACTCATGAGGAGCAAAAGGAACTTGCCAGTTTTGGGTTGTTGACTCGCAAACCCATCCTGTCCGTGTTCAACATGGGCGAGGGACAAGCCGCCCTCGAAGCCAAGCTCGACCACCCCAGCGTGGCATTGATGGGCAAACTCGAAATGGAAATTGCCCAACTCGGACCTGAGGATGCCGCGGTCTTCATGGATGAATATGGAATCAAAGAGTTGAGCCTGAATCGCATGATTAATCTTTCCTACGACCTGCTCCAGGTGCAGACCTTCTTCACCGTCGGCGAGGACGAGGTTCGGGCATGGACGACCAAACGTGGGGCGACGGCTCAGGAATCCGCCGGGGAAATTCACACCGACCTTTCGCGTGGATTCGTCCGCGCGGAAGTGGTCGCCTACGATGATTTGGTCACACTTGGCTCGATGAACGAGGCGAAGGCAAAAGGCAAGTTGCGACTCGAAGGCAAGGAGTATCTCGTCAAAGATGGAGACATCGTCCATATCCGTTCGAGTTTGTAAAAACATTGTGACTCGCCCCTGATTTTTATATAATATGAATGTGAGACCGTTCCGGTTTCACATTCATATTTGCGAGGAGGATGCCATGTCCACAAAGCCCGGCAAACGGGGGATTGCTCTCTTCCTGTTGTTCGTAGTCCTGTTCGTTCTGGCATGTACCATCGGCGAATCTGCGCCTACCAGTGCGCCCGCCTTCGACCCGACCAAGGCGGCGCTTGAATTTCAGGCAACCAGCATGGCGTTGCAACTGACGCAGTCGGCGCTGGATGCCCAAGCCTCCCAGCCAACTCCCCAGCCACTCCAGCCAACGTCCCAACCCGCGACCGCCGAACCTGCCGTTGTCGCGCCTGCCGAGCCTCAGGCAACCCCCACACAGGATGTCGAGGCGCTCATCCAATCTGCCAACTTGCTGGTGTATGAAAACACCGATGAATACGGCATCGGGATGTGGACTCAGGATGCGCTCGATAACCTGGGAATCAAATATACCCAGACGGGCTCCTATAGCGGGCGGTTCATGGAGTACCTGAATTCGGGAACGAAATACGACCTGATCATCGTCAACGCCGAGGCAAAAGACCGGATTTCCGGCGAGTTCTGGGATGTGATCAATACCCGCCTGACTCGCGACAAGGCGGCGCTGATTGCCGAGGTTTGGTATCTCGATACGGAAGCCAACGGCCCCATCGGTAAAATCCTCAGCAAATGCGGTGTGCGCTACCAAAAGGACTACAGCCTGGCGGATTCGATCTACTGGTGGGAATCCACCCACCCCGTGTTTACAGAACCAAACACCGTGATGCCTTTATTGCATTACAACCGCTACTGGTCAAACCAGACGGGAGACCAGATTCGGCTTGGCGGTGGCGGTGACGCCGTCCTGCTGGCAGGATTGGCGGCGCAAAAATCGAGCCAGGAGGCGGTGCTTGCCTCGTGCTACGACGGACGGGTCATCATCCAGACTTTCTCGGACCACGATTACGATGCGGCGGATATCATTCCGCTTTGGGAAAATTATATTCACTACACGTTGAAGAATCATTTCCTGGCTTTGCAGTAAAAAAACCTTTTAACCACAAAGGTCATAAAGGGGCACGAAGGAAATTCAAAAACACGTATAATTCATGAGGATGCAGTTCGCATCCTCGTGAATTGTCTTAACAAAGCGTCCCGAAGGTTCGAGCGAAAAGCAAGTCAGAATTAGGAAAACCTTCGGGACGGTGAGTAACAATCAGAACATAATTGTTTTGGAGGACCCCCATGCCCTACACTCAAACCAAATGGAGCCTGGCTCCGCTGTACCCCGGTTACGGCAGTCCCGAACTACAAAACGCCTTCGACCTTATCGAGGAGCAAGTCACGGCGTTCGAGGGCGCGCGCGGAAAACTCACGCCCGATATTTCCAGCGAACAGTTCATGCAAATTCTCCGCGCCAGCGAAGAGACCGAACGCGTGGCGAACAAGTTGTATTCGTTTGCGGGGTTGTCCTTCACAGCCGATACTCAGGACCAGACCGCCCAGACCCTGCAATCTCGCGCCCAGCAATTTTTGGCGGGGATGGAAAACCGCACCCTGTTCTTCCGCTTGTGGTGGAAGGGGTTGGATGAAGTCAACGCCAAACGGCTGATGGATGCTTCAGGCGACTACCGTTACTATCTCGAAGCGCTGAGGCTTTTCAAGCCGCATACGTTGACCGAACCCGAAGAGAAGGTGGTCAACACCAAGAACGTAACCGGCTCGACTGCGCTGATCAACCTCTACGACTCGATCACCAACCGTTACACCTTCAAACTACAGGTTGACGGCAAAACGAAGGAGATGACCGAAGGCGAGTTGTATTCCTTCCGTTACCTTCCCGACCCGAAGATGCGCGCAAAAAGCTACCAGGAGCAATTCCGCGTGTTTGGTGGCGACGGTGTGATCCTCGGTCAGATGTACCAGACCCGCCTGCGCGACTGGCACAATGAAAATATCGAGATGCGCAAATTCGGCAGCCCGATTGCGGCGCGGAACTTGATGAACGACATCCCCGATGAAGCCGTGGATGCCCTGCTCAACACGGCACGCAAAAACGTCTCCATTTTCCAGCGCTATTTCAAACTCAAAGCCAAACACGCCGGGATGAAAAAACTGCGCCGTTACGATATTTATGCTCCCATAGCGCGCTCGAAGAAGACCTACAAATTCGACGCCGCCGCAGATATGGTTCTGGACTCCTTTGCCGCCTTCGACCCGAAAGTTGCCGACCTGGCGAAGCGCGTCTTCGACGAGAACCGACTCGACAGTGAAATCCGCAAGGGCAAGCGCGGCGGCGCGTTCTGCTGGTCTGTCCTGCCGGAGTTGACTCCCTGGGTGCTGATCAACTATCAGGGCACGGCGCGAGAGGTGGCGACGTTGGCGCACGAATTGGGTCACGCCATCCACTCGATGCTGGCGGCGCATCACAACACGTTCAGTTTCCAGTCGTCGCTCCCGCTGGCAGAGACCGCATCCACTTTCGGCGAGATGATGCTCATCGACAAGATGCTCTCCGAGGAGAAGGATGAATCGGTGCGGCGCGACATCCTCTTCAAGCAAATGGACGACGCCTACGCCACAATCATGCGCCAGTCGTACTTCGCGTTGTTCGAGAAGCAGGCGCACGAGATGGTGCAGAAGAACGCCTCGGTGGATGAACTCTGCGCCGCCTATCTCGACAACTTGAAGGAGCAGTTTGGCGATTCGATTGACTTGAGCGACGAATTCAAATGGGAATGGGTCTGCATTCCGCACATTTATCACACCCCATTCTACGTCTATGCTTACTCCTTCGGACAGTTGCTTGTGCTTTCGCTCTACCAGCAGTTCAAGGCGGAAGGCGAATCTTTCAAGCCGAAGTACCTGAAAATCCTCTCGGCGGGGGGCTCCGAAGCGCCGGCGAAAATCCTCGCCGAAGCCGGTATCGACATCCGCTCGGCGAAGTTCTGGCAGGGTGGATTCGACGTGCTGGAAAAACTTGTAGGAGAGTTGGAAAAACTGCCTGCGGCTGCCAGTCTCAAATTAAAAGTCAAAGCGAAGAAAGCTTTAAAAACAAAGTCGGCGGGCAAAAAAGGAAAACCTCAAAAATAGGCAGGCGCGGACGATATACATTCTTCACCGGCACATTTTCAGTTTTTAAGTGGCGCGCGCCGGGAACCCGGCGCGCGCGCAAAAGAGACCCCTTGCGTATCAGCGTTCCCCTCGGAACCAGCGATACAGGAAAACGAAAAGATCACTCCAACATCATCCGGATAAAGACCGGGACAATTTCAGGGTCAAAATGTATTCCTGAATTTTTGGCAATGTAGTCAAGAGTTTCGGATTGCTTCCATGCGGGGCGGTAAGGTCGATCGGAGGTAACCGCATCGTAGACGTCGGCAAAGGCAAAAATGCGCGCAGGGAGCGGAATGGATTCGCCTGTCAATCCTTCCGGGTAACCACTGCCGTCCCATTTTTCATGATGAAAGCGCGGAATCGGCAGGGCCGACGCAAGGTAGGAAATAGGCTTGAGAATCTCGGCCGCGATCAGAGGATGCCGCCTCATGATCAACCACTCCTGTTTGGTGAGCGGGCCAGGCTTGAACAGAATTTGATCGGGAATGGCCACCTTGCCGATATCGTGCAATGTGGAACCGCGCCGGATATGGATCAATTCTGTTTCGGGAATATTCATGCGTCGCGCCAGTCGTAGAGTTAATTCTGTGACTCGGCGGGTATGATCTTCGGTTTCCTTGTCGCGGAGGTCGAGCGCCCGCGACCAGCCATCGATTGTTTTGTCGTAAGCCAGCATCAACTCGCTATTCGAACGCTGCAAGTCCTTGAACATCATGGCGCTGTCAATCGCAATGGCGGCCTGTCCCGCAAGGGTGTTGAGAAAGTTCATCCAATTCCTGTCTGTGGAAAATGACAACCGATGAAATATCTCAAGTACGCCCAATACCTGTCCTTTTGCAATCAAGGGGATGGCAAAATACGCGACAAAATTCTCCCTAATAAAGTCCGGCGAACGTAATAATCCAGTCTTTCGATTTTTTAAATCGGGAACATGCACGATTCTATGCTCCAGCACCGCCTGTCCGGCAAGTCCTTCGCCAACGTTCAGGCGCGTGTGTTGCATGGCAGATGTTTTGAAGCCTGTGCCTGCGGCGAATTCCAAACAACGAGTGTAGGGATTCAATAATAATACGGAGGCGGCATCGATGCTCAAATATTTTCGGACATGGTCGAGAATGCCCGCCAGGGTCTGGCTCAGGTCTGCGCCGGATGTAATGAAGTGATCAATCGCGCGCAAAGCATCCAATTGCTCAAGTTGGGTTTGTATTTTTTCTTCGGAGTGTTTATATTTCGTGACTTCACGAATAATAACAATCACTTGTTTATTTTGCGCCGGGATGAGGCGGGACTCGTACCAGGCTTTTCCCGATGGGGTCGGCAGGGAATATTCCACCTGAACCGCCTTTTTATTCTCGCGCAAGCGGCGAATTCCCTCGGTGATTTTCCAACCCGCTTCCACCGGCAACAGGTCTTGAATGTTCCCATGCTGGAATGTGGCTGGTTGTCCTGCGAGATGATGAGGCAGGTTGCCTGCTTTGTGCTCCAGAATCATCCCGTCTTCATCAAGGATGAGCATTAAATCGCCAAAAGCCTGAAGCATGGCTTCAAGCCTTTGAGTGGAATCAGGCAGGCTTTGTAACGATAAATCAGTAATCATTCTATCGGACAGGGGCACAGACACAATAAGGCGGTGTGGATAAGAACTGGATTTTGTTAAATTTTCCTAGTTGCCGATCAAGGTGCGGCTGACCTGTTTTGCAAGGTCGGAAAGGGAATTGGCGCGGATTGAGACAATCAGGTCCTGTTCCTCCTGGCTCAGTGAAAAGGATTCTCCCAGGTAGCCTTTTTGCAGGGCTATGGACGGGTCTTGCAGGAGCATGTCGCAAAATTGGCGGTTCACAACTGCCGCCGCAAAAACCTGGCTTAGTCCATTGGAAACACCCGATTAGGCGGTGAACTTTTTCGACAATGTGGTTTGATACGTTAATGGTGCGAACATGTAGACACCTCGTTTAAAATAAATTTTATGCGTGTTCGGGGTCTGGCAAGCAGCCAAAAAACACCGATCGCAATAAAAACATCTCCAAGGCTAAACGCCACCTGGTAGGGAAACCATTTGGGAGGCAGAAAACGATCCGCCAGCCATTCGAATTGGGTCTCCTCTGGAGGGAGGAGAATATCTTTTGCGCCGAAGCGGCTTCCCGGGCGGGCTTCCTGCAACGTTTCTTCCGAGACCAGCCTGCTCGCGGTTTGCGGGCTGATGGGCATGAACCCGCCGTTGGCGGTCATGACGGTCAGGTTAAACGCAAATCCACAAAGCAAGACAAGCATTCCTGGCAGGCAACGGTTCACCCAGACGAAGACTAACAGCCCAATTTGTGAGGAGATCAAAAGAAGGACGACAAGCCAGTCAGGAAAGGAAATATGATCGGCTGGCAGGTAAACGACAATGAATTGCGGCAGGAAGGCAATGAAGACCAGCCAAAGGTGTTGAAGTTCGGGGGGCTGATATGAATGTTTGCGCCAGAACGCCAAAGCGAGGCCAGTCAGAAGACCGGCGACAAGGGCAAACAGGAGGATCACGCGTCTCCTACCACCCGCCTCCGCCGTCGGTCGGAGCGCCTGAGCCAAGAACAAGCAGCGCCAAAGAAATAATTACCAGGGCCAGTTGCACATGCTGACGATTGGTTTTCCAGGCAGAGAATATCAGGGAGGTGAATTTATGGTTCATTGGGGTATCCTTTTAGAGTGAAGTGAATTTTCTGGTTAAAGAATACACGCCTCCAGGCTTCAAAACAGGCTTCAAAAAGCAAAAAATCAGCCTTGAAGGACTGATTTTTAAGGCAAAAACAGATTAGGGCGGGGCAAAGTGGTGTTTTTGGGGTTTATCCCATATTATGCGATCAGTCGGCGGTAAAGTTCTTCGGTATCGTTCGAAGGAGGCAATCCAATTTGACGCTGTAAGGCATCCTTGCAGGCCTGGTAGGCGCGGATCAGGGAGGAACGATCTCCCATGCGGTGATAGGCTTGCATGGAGAAGGCGTAGGCTGTTTCGTTTGCACTGTCGTGAGACAGAATCCGCTGACAGGTTTCAAGCGCCCGTTCCGGCTGAGCCTGTTTGAGAAGCAATTCCGCCAGAGTCAACAGCCCACCAAGATACATTTGGCCAAGACGTTCACGCTCAATTGTCGTCCAATCGCCATAGATGTCATTCAGAAATGGGCCAGTGACAAGATCGGCTGCTTTTTGATAAAGCCCAATCTGTTCTTCAATATCCCTGATTGACTTCGCCCGCGCCAGAAACGATTCAAAAGCCTCAACGTCGTACTCGAAATCCAGCCCACGGTTGAAGCTGTAAAAGATATCCTCGTAGGTGACGACGTCCTGGCCGACTGCCCTGCGCAAACGGTAAATATCGTTCTTAAATCGCAATTTTATTTTTTTAGGGTTGTCGATATCGAGCCAGAGCGCTTCCGCCACCTGTTCCCTTGTAAGCGGTTTTTCGCTGATGAGAAAGAAAAAGAACAGATCGCGTACCGATTGCGTATGCCAGTCTGATAAAGTGAGCGGTTTGCCGCCGACGCTGATGGATGCCTTGCCAAAGGCGCGGATGGTCAGATGAGGATGGGGAATCTGAATGACCTGAGTCATGCGGTGTAGATGACGGCGGGTTGCCGGCATGTGGGATGCCAACTGGCTGGCACGCGCCAACAGATCGCCGGCCACGCGTCCCACCTGCGAATCTCTTTGCAGTCCATCCAGCCATTTCCGCGCCTGATGCGCGGCCACATGAACTTCATGCGCCGCCTGCCCGCGCCCACTTGAAACCTTTCCCATCAGTTGTATGGCAGCCGCATCCCTTCCCAATTGGTGGTGGGCAGCCGCCAGCCAGATGGAATTGGCATCGTTTTCCATCTTTCTCCCATCTTCCAAAAAACAGCGCCCCGCTTCTTCCAGTTGAATGACCGCCCGGGACGGGTTCCCTTCGGCAAGCGAAAGACGCCCCGCTACGAAGTTGAACAATCCCTGCTCATAGAGCGAGTCGCTTGATTTCATCAGCCCAGCCGCTGTGTCGATAAATTGACGCGCCTCTTCAACCTTGTCTTGCAGCAACAGCAAAACAGCCCGCGTCAGAGCCAGGTAATGCAGAAGAAATCGATCGTTCATTTCATAGACAATTTCTTCAGCATGTCGATAATTCAATTCGGCAACGCCAAAATCCTCCAGTTCAGAAGATAAGTCTCCCAGTCCAATGTAAATGAGGGCTTCCATGCGCACGGAACCGTTGCGTTGCGCACAGACCAAACCTTCTTCGAAAGCCAGGGCTGCTTTTTCATACTCCCCCTGAAACTGGCGTAAAACTCCAAGGTTGTTGAGCAAATTAGCCTGCCACGAAAGATTCCCCTCTTTCCGCCAGATTTGAAGGGCTTTCTCATAAACAGTTCCCGCCTTTGTATAATTTCCGATGGCCTGATACGCCATGCCCGTTTCGGTGAGCAAAATTGGTATGCTGGATGCGTCGTTCAAGTAAATATATAAATTCAGGGAACGTTCCAGGAATTCAGCGGCCTGACGCGCCTGTCCCAGGCGGTACAAAGCCAACCCCTTGACGCGCAGCGCACCGGCATAAAAGACCTGCAGGTTTTCATCTGCTCCGGCCAGACGGATAACTTCTTCGGCGTCGCTCAACGACGCTTTATAATCCCCAAGAAAGCGATAAGCCGTTGCGCGCCGGATCAACGCCAGCGTCAGGCCTGAAACATCCTGTCCGGCGCGATAAATTTGCACCGCCTGGTTCAGCAAATTCAAGCCCTCGCTCAAATTGCCTTTCATGTATATGATCGTCCCGCGAATCGAGAGAATGCCTGGGCGATTCTGCAATACTGAAAAGGACAGGTCGTTCAACCAGGATTCAACAGTAAGCAAAGCGCGTTGCAACATCGACATGCTGGAGCGCTCGATCATCTCTGCGAGGATTTCGCCATCATTTAATTGTTTGTAAATGTAATGGGCTTTTTCCCACTCTCCAAGGCCCTCATAAGCTCGGCCCATATAGGTTAGGATGGACCTGACCTCTTTCGGGCGCAATTGTTCGAAGTGCGCCCGCAAAAAATCACGAAAGAGGTGATGGTAGCGCAGCCACTTGCCATCCGCACCGACAGGCAGGACAAAGAGGTTGTTTTGCACAACGGTATTGATCCAATTTTGCCAGTTTTGCGGCTCCGGGTATAAGTGGGATAAGACCGCCTGGCAAAGGGAAGCGTCAAACTCTTCCAGCACAGACGTCCGCAATAGGAATTCCTGCAAATCGGGTGACTGGCGCTCGAGTACCTGCTGGCCAAGAAAATCAAACAAGCCAACCCCTGTGTTCGACACCGACTTTACCGGGTCTCCGCCGGCCCCGATAAATTGCAAGCCGGTGACCCAGCCTTCGGTTTTTTCAAGCAGATTATAGGCTTCGGCATCTGAAATGCGCAACCCGTTATTCTGCGCCAGCAGGGCTTGAATTTCATTGGTATGAAAGACAAGATCCGAGAAACTCAACCCGCTAACCTGCTCTCGCGCCACCATCAAAGGCAGGTCCGAGAAACTTGTCAGGATTCGCGAGGAAATGACAACGTGGCAATTCTCATCCACAAGTTGAATGAAACGATTCAGGAAGTTTTGAATAGGACGGACATCGGATACCAGATGGAAATCATCCAATATCAAAACAAAATGCTCGTGGATCTGCTCGTAGGTCTCATTGACCAGCGTGACCAGCATCCTCTCCATGTCATCTGCCGCCAGCGAAGTCAAACTGCCCAGCATGGAGGAAGACTGCCCGCCAAACTCGGGGAATCGCTCTGCCAGCGCGGCGATCAAATACGCAATGAAGCGCTGTGGCTCGCGATCAAGCTCATCGAGGGCAAGCCAGCAACAGGGCAGTTCGCTCTGGGTTATGAAATCGATCAGGAGAGAAGTCTTGCCATAGCCGGCAGGCGCCGAGACCAAAATCAACTTCCTGTCAAGGGAGTCGAACAAAACATCCAACAGCCTTTTGCGCGAGAGCAATTCTTCACGGCGACGGGGTGGAATGATCTTGGTTCTGCTGATGGGAATGGCTGACATTGTGCGTGCTTAGATTATCTTACCTTTTTACATAAATAAAGTTTCAAAATCATATTTTATTGTATCCGGTAAATCCATTTTTTAAGCAACCCGCCAACTTCATTCTTGAACATGCGTGCTATAATCTTTTTCACCCCTTAATCTCCAATTATCACTTACCCAACATGTCTTTTGCCCACCTCCACGTTCATACCGAATATTCCCTGCTCGACGGCTTCTCGAATATCAAGAAGTTAATCAAACGCGTCAAAGAGATGAACATGGACTCGGTTGCCATCACCGACCACGGGACGATGTTCGGGGTGATTGATTTCTACAAAGCCGCCAAAGCCGAGGGTGTGAAACCCATCATCGGGCTGGAAACCTACATGGCGGCGCGGGGAATGCGGGACAAAGATTCGAAACTCGACCGCTCCTCATCTCACCTGCTTTTGCTGGCGGAAAATGATACGGGCTACCGCAACCTGCTGAAGATTGCCTCCGCCGCACAGATGGACGGTTTTTATTATTATCCGCGCATTGACCATGATTTTCTCGCCGCCCACTCCGAAGGGTTGATTGCCACTTCGGGCTGTATGTCCGCCGAAATTCCGCGCGCGCTGTTGGAAGAAAATCCGCAGGAGGCGGTGCGCCGCTGGGACTGGTATCAGGATGTCTTCGGCAAAGACCGTTTCTTTGTCGAGTTGCAGCAGCACAACATCAAAGAGATTACCGACCTCAACAAGAAACTGCTGGATTTGGGCGCAAGGTATTCGGCGCGATATGTCGCCACCAACGACGTGCATTACATCAACCAGGACGACGCGCGTTTGCAGGATGTCCTGCTCGCCATCCAGACCAACTCCACGCTCAACGACCCCGACCGAATGCGGATGACCGACGATTCATATTACCTGCGTTCGCCGCTGGAGATGAGCAAAATCTTCTCGGAAGTCCCCGACGCCCTGAGCAACACCCTGCTCATCGCCGAACGCTGCAATGTGGATTTGGGATTCAAAGGCTATCACTTGCCCGAGTTCCCCGTCCCAGACGACGAAACGGCGGAGAGTTATTTGCGGAAACTGTGTCAGGCTGGGGCGGCGACAAAGTTTGGGAGCGAAGCAACCAGCCAGCGGGTGCAGGAAAGACTCGAATACGAATTGGGCGTCGTCCACACGATGGGATTCGATGCCTACTTCCTCATCGTCTGGGACTTGTGCCGTTTCGCCCGCGACCACGGGATTTGGTACAACGCGCGCGGCTCGGCGGCTGGCTCGATCATCGCCTACACACTGGATATTACGCGGGTTGACCCGCTCGAACACGCGCTGATTTTTGAACGCTTCCTCAACCCTGGGCGCGTTTCCATGCCCGACATCGACCTCGATTTCCGCGACGACCGCCGCTCTGAAATGCTGGAATATTGCTCGAACAAATACGGCTCCGACAAGGTGGCGCAAATCATCACCTTCGGCACGATGGGTACAAAAGCCGCCATCCGTGATGTGGCGCGGGTGATGGAAATTCCCCTACCCGAAGTGGATCGCACTGCGAAGCTCGTGCCTTTCGTTTCAGGGCGCAACACCACCATGGAAGATGCAATGGCGGTTGCCGAGTTCAAGGAAATCTACAACAAGAATCCGCAGATGCGCGAGGTGATTGACCTGGCCGCGAGGATGGAAGGGACCGTCCGCAATGCAGGCACACACGCCGCGGGCGTGGTCATTTCAGACAAGCCGATTGTGGATTACCTCCCGCTGCACCGCCCCACCTCCAACTCGGAAGAAACGCCCATCAAGTCTGTGACCCAGTTTGAAATGGGCATCCTCGATTCGCTCGGCATGCTCAAGGTGGACTTCCTCGGGCTGATCACGCTGACGGTGATGGCACGCGCCTGCGACTTGATCTACAAACGGCATGGTATCAAACTCGATTTGGGCAATATTCCGATTGACGACCCGAAGTCCTTCGAGTTGATGGGCGCGGGGCAGACGGCTGGCGTCTTCCAGGTCGAAGGCGGAGGCATGACCCGCTGGCTGGTCCAGATGAAGCCGAAGAATCTCGACAACATCATCGCGATGGTGGCGTTGTATCGCCCTGGGCCCATGGCATTCATTCCCGATTACATCGCCCGTATGCACGGCGAAGCCGAAGTGGAATACCGTCACCCTTCGATGGCTCCCATCTTCCAGGACACCTACGGCATCCCTGTTTATCAGGAACAACTCATGCGCGCCGCTGTCGAACTGGCGGGATACACACCCTCCGAGTCGGATGAAC
>CAILWD010000628.1 GCA_903837815.1 uncultured Chloroflexota bacterium
AATATCTTGCCAACGACGAAAAAGTGCTAATCATCGACGATTTTCTCGCTTCAGGCGCGACCATCCTTGGCCTGGTGAGACTGGCAGAAGCAGCAGGATCCAAGATCGTCGGCATCGGGGCGTTGATCGAAAAGATCTTCGAGGGCGGCCGCGATGCGCTCAAGCCGCTGGGGGTGCCGGTCGAGTCGCTGGCCTGCATCAAATCGCTGGACGATAACAAGATCAGCTTTGTGGATTAGCCGCGCCGGCCGGGCCTTTAAGCGGATCCTCTGGCTGCCAGCCGTGACCCGCCTGATCGGCTGGAGCTTTGCCTACATGAGCTTCCTCATCCCGGTCGCGCGTCTGCGCGAGACCTCAAGCCTGATTGCGTTCCACCACCCATCCCCCAGCTACGAGTTTCATGTGCTTATCGTGCCCAAGCGCGAGGTCGCGTCCCTGGCGCAGCTCGACCCATCTGATACAATTTTCCTCACTGACCTGTACGCCACAACCCAAAGCCTGGTGGACGAGTTCCACTTGCAGGCCTATCGTCTCATCGTCAACGGCGGGAAGTTCCAGGACTTCCCGCATTTACATTTTCATTTGATTTCGGATGCCAAATGACAGACACCATCGCAATTCTTGATTTCGGTTCGCAATACGCGCAGATCATTGCGCGGCGTGTGCGTGAAGCCAATGTGTACTGTGAACTCTTTCCGTGGGACGCCCCGCAGGAAAAGATCCTGTCCATTGCGCCCAAGGGCTTCATTCTTTCCGGCGGACCCAAATCTGTATACGAAGAAAACGCGCCGTACATTCAAAAATTTATTTTCGATTCAAAGCTGCCCATCCTTGGCATTTGCTACGGCATGCAAGCCCTCACCCACGCCCTCGGCGGCAAGGTGGATTCGTCCGCACAGCGTGAATATGGTCACGCTGAAATTGAGATCATAGACCGTAGGGGCGAGGTCTCCTCGCCCAAGAATACAGATACCGCAACATTGGGCAGGGAGACCCTGCCCCTACTGGACGGATTATCCAAAGTCTGGATGTCTCACGGTGATAAAGTAACCCAACTCCCTGAAGGGTTTGTGGCGCTCGCCAAAAGTGGAAATAGTCCCTACGCGGCGATGGGCGATATGAAGCGCAAATATTTCGGCGTGCAATTTCACCCCGAGGTACATCACACGCCAAATGGAACCGAACTCATCAAACATTTCGCCATCGACATCTGCGGTGCGACTCCTGATTGGACTCCCGCAAACATCATCGACGATGCAGTGGAAAAAATTCGCAAACAAGTTGGCAATGAACGCGTCCTCGCAGCGGTTTCGGGCGGCGTGGATTCATCCGTTGCGGCGGCGTTGGTACACAAAGCCATTGGCGATAAACTCGTTTGCGTTTTTGTGGATACGGGACTCTTGCGCGCCAACGAAGGGGCACAAGTCGCTTCGGCATTTCGGGAAGGCTTGGGTGCTGAACTCATCACCGTGGATGCCGCTGACGATTTTCTCGGCGCATTGAAGGGACAGACCGACCCGGAGAAAAAGCGCAAGATCGTCGGGGAGAAATTCATCCGCGTGTTTGAGCGTGAAGCAAAGAACGTGGGTCAACCAAGATTTTTAGTGCAAGGGACGATCTACCCCGACGTGGTAGAGTCATCGGGCAAAGACCGCGACAAAGCTGAGAAGATCAAGTCGCACCACAATGTGGGCGGA
>CAILWD010000629.1 GCA_903837815.1 uncultured Chloroflexota bacterium
AGAAGCAACAGAACCAGTCCCCAACCCAGGACTGCCGCCCAGCCAAACCAGGCGTAATCTTGAAGTGAGCCAGTCAAAAAGTTGAAGCGCGGCATTTCATTGCGGACGCTGAAGTAGGGCTGGGGCGCGGCGACATTGTAGATAAGAAGATTCTCCGCCACCAGCCCAACGCGCTGGGGGTTGATCTCTCGCGAGAATCTTTCCTCTCCCATCAAGTTTTGGGGGATGAAGAAATAATCGGTAACGGGGTAGAAAAATTTGGAGACGAGACTCAACCCGACGCTGAACAGGAGAATCAAACCGAAGACGAGGGCAGTCCGCTTGAGGTCCCGCTTCACGAACAGAAAGATCAATCCCTGCTGAACGATATTTGTCAGCGTGATCCCAAAGGTGACGGCGCCCGCCGCAATCAGGAATGCATTCGATTTATTTTCCAGCGCCAGCCAGATGAACAGCAGCAGGAAAAAGGTCGAGAAGATGTAGGTTTCGAGGATGCTGGCAAAAATCAGGTGGGATGCGGAGAGTCCGAGCAGGGACGCGCATAAAACGGCGTAGGGCGGGTTTTCGGTCAGCAGGCGGACGATCTTCCACATCCAAAAGACGCATCCGCCTCCCACAGCCGAAAGCAGGAGCAGGGCGGCATGGAAACGGTCTCCGCCGGTCAGAATGGAAAGCGCGGCAATCAGCGGACGAAAGAGCAGGTGAAAAAAAGGGTGGATGGCGCGCGTGCCAATATCTCCGCCAGTTTCCGCCGCCATGCGCAGGTGCCACGACCCGCTGTCGGCGGCAAAATAAATATTGTTGGTGTTGGTTCCGGTCTTGTTGAAGATGGTGGCAGTCAGAAAATATCCCAGAAAAAACAGGAGGAACAAGACCAAGCCGTCGAAGTTCCGATTCGATTTTCCAGACCGTTGTTGGAATATTAGAATGACGGCGGCAAGCAGAAAAAAGATTGCGGGCAGGGGGGAATTTTTGATAAGGATGGGGGCGTCGAAAACAGACGGGCTTCGCAACCCGATGATGAGTGCGGCGATTGGGAAAGCGGCGGCGGGGAGAAATGCCGCCAGTGAAATGATTTTTCGCATTGGGAAATTATAAGACCAAACGCGTTTGTCTGATTATTGTCCAATAAAAAAAAACAGCCTGCGCGGTTCAGGCGCGGGCTGTTCCTTGCCAATTACTGGGCGGGCGGAATTGCGCCGTAGGCCGGCGCGCAGACGATGTCGTAGTATTCCAATTCGATGGCTTTGTTTTGTTCTGCGTATTGCGCCGCCTGGTCGCTGATGACGCGGACGTTATCCAATTGGTTGCGGGCGTCTATGTCCCAATAGCGGGGGATGGTCATTAGCGGGTTGCCCGCCGGGGTTTCGGGGATGGCCACCGGGTTCGAGGGGTTGACCGAATCTGCCTGTGGAATCCAGTTGTACATCACGGGTCCGCGCGGGTTGACGGTGAAACCCAGTTTGTAGCCGAGTTGCGTCCCCAACTCTACGGCGCGGCGTGAAAACCCGCCGCCAGGCCAGATGTAGGCGATGGGAGTCTTGTTCATATATTTTTGGATGGAAGCAATTCCGCCGTTCATTTCGCCCATGATAAATTCATCGTCCGAGCCATCGCTGATGGGGATGTTATGAATGTAACCGTGCGCCTGGTAATCCACCCAGCCTTCGGCAGAGAGGGCGGCATTTTCCGCCCACAGGTCTGGACGTTCGTCGATGCCGATGTAGGCGTTAACCACGCGCCAGCCCCATTCTTCATAATATGGGCGAAAGTGTGTGTTGAATGATTCGGCAAAGTGGCGGTCATCCACCACCAGCAGCACCGAACGCAGGGGAATCTTCGCGTTGCCGTACATGAAGTCCACCATCTGCCGCGTGTCAATTGCCGCGAAGCCCAGTTCATGCAGGTCGTTCATCAACTTGTTAAAATCGCGCACCGTAATCTGGTTCATCCCGGCTGTGGCATCCTTGGTGATGCCGTGGAACATGACTACCATCACCACTGTGCCCGGCACAGAATTATTTGGATTCCACTTGTTTTGCAGGTACTGGCAGGTATCTGCCACATAGGTTCGCGGCAGGTTTTCAGGTTTGAGAATTCCGGTTTGAAACATCCCCGGCAGTGCGGGCGGCGTACGCGGAACCGTTGCTGTGGGGATGGGAGTCTCAGTGGGCGCGGGTGTTTCGGTTGGAATTGTAAGTTGAGCAAAAGCTGTCTCGAATGCCGCCGTCAACGCGATATTCTGGTCGGGCGTTGGCGCAGCGGCGGGCTGGCAGGAGACCAACAGGATGACAGGCAGGGCAAAGGCGATAATGGTACGTGGCACGTGATTTTTCATGCTTTGAATTCTACTCGAAAAAAGTAGGACGCTTGCATTTCGCAAACGTCCCACCGATCACTGATTACTGTTCCCCGTCTTATTCGTCGCTCCTGCCTGCAATGAAATCCTCCACCTTTTCGCGGCAGATATCGTCGCGGAATTGTTTGGGCGGCGTCTTGAAGAAGTACGAAGAGGGTCCGATGATGGGCCCCGCCAGTTCGCGGTCGAGGGCGATCTTGGCGCAGCGCACAGCGTCGATGATCACGCCTGCCGAGTTGGGGCTGTCCCAAACTTCGAGTTTGACTTCGGCATTCAACGGCACATTGCCAAACGTGGTGCCTTCCATGCGGATGTAGCACCACTTGCGGTCTGTGAGCCAGGGGATGTGGTCGCTGGGCCCAACGTGGACGTTCTTCTTGTCCATCTCGTACGGCAGCATACTGGTCACGGCATTGGTCTTGGAAATCTTCTTGCTTTCGAGACGCTCACGTTCCAGCATGTTCAGGAAGTCGGTGTTGCCGCCGAAGTTGAGCTGGTAGGTGCGTTCGAGTTTTACTCCACGATCTACAAACAGGCTGGTCAGGGCGCGGTGGACAATGGTTGCGCCCACCTGGCTCTTCACATCGTCGCCCAAAATTGGCAGGCCGGCATCTGCAAACCGTTTGCCCCAGTATTCAGAAGAACCAATGAAGACGGGAATCCCATTGACGAAAGCGCAACCTGCTTCGAGAATTTGTTCCACGTACCATTTGGTGGCCATCTCTGACCCGACCGGCAGAAAGTTGACCACCACATCGGTGTGGGTATCTCGCAGGAGTTTGACAATGTCGGCGGTGGGGCCGGGCGCCTTTTTGATGACTTCGTTGAGATATTTCCCCAGGCCATCGTGAGTCATACCGCGCACCACGGGGGCATCCAAATGGGGGACATCGGCAAATTTATAGGTGTTGTTGGGGTCGGCAAAAATGGCTTCGGACAAGTCCTTGCCCACCTTCTCGGCGTTGATGTCAATTCCGAGGGTAAACTCCACGTCGCGGACATGATAATCGCCAAGTTTGGTATGCATCATACCGGGGATGATCTCATCCACTTTGGCATTTTTATAGAACTGGACCCCCTGCACCAGCGCCGAGGCGCAATTCCCCACACCGATAATCGCAACACGTACTTTTTTACTAGGCATAATTTTTTTCTCCTTGGTATATTTAGGCGCAATTTCCTTGTTACGGACTTTTATTTATCTCAGACAGACCGTGAAGTATAATACGAGACAGGAAAATGATGGCAATGGAACAGGAAAAAATCGTCGAACGCCTTCTGGAAGCGACCCGCAACTTGAGCACGGTGGTTGACCTTGAAACCTACCTGCAATCCATCCTCTCCGCCGCCGCCGAGTTGACCGAGAGCGAAACAGCATCTCTGATGGAATACGATGACTCCTCGCAACAACTTTGCTTCCGGTATGTCCCCTGGTTCCACCGCGAAGCGATCAGTTCCACAAAGATTCCGCTCGATAAAAGCGCGGCGGGGTGGGTCTTCCTGCATGTCAAGCCGCTCATCATCGAAGATGTGAAGAGCGACCCGCGCCATTACGTAATCATAGACTCCCTCGCAGATTTCAACACCCGCTCCCTGCTGGCTGTGCCGCTCATTTTTCATGGCAGACCGCTGGGAGTGCTGGAGGTCTTCAACAAAACCGAGCGCTACAGAGATGAGGATATTTACATCCTTGAATCCCTTGCCTCCCTTGCGATCACCGCCCTGCAAAACGACAGCCTGGAGAAGGATTTGGCCGCCTCCCAAAAGGAAGTTCGCAACCTCGACCGCATGAAAAACGAATTCATCGCGATCACTTCCCACGAACTCCGCACCCCGCTAGGGTTGGTCATCGGCCACGCCACCTTCCTTCGAGAACTCACCGGAGACCGTCACCAGGAACAGGTGGATGCAATCATCCGCAGCGCAACCAAATTGAAGGAAATCATCGAGAACCTTTCCACAGTCGATAATTACCAGAGCGGCGGCGCAAGCCTGCGCTCGCGCAAAATCTCTGTCAGCCGCCTCATCGAAGATGTGACCATTGCCTTTCGCGATATGGCCGCAAAAAAAACAGTCACACTCAAAGCCGAGATCCAACCCAATGAGGAATTGTCGATAAACGCCGACGGCAATAAACTTTCTGTCGCCTTGAGCAACCTGGTCAAGAATGCGCTGACCTTTACCCCCAACGGCGGACATATCATTGTCCGCGGCAGCCGAGAGGGAAATTCCATCAAGGTATCGGTGGAGGATGACGGGATCGGAATTCCCGCCGACGACCTGGCGCGCATCTTCGAGCGTTTCTATCAAGTCGAGTCTCACCTAACGCGGAAACACGGCGGCATGGGGCTTGGGCTGTCCGTCGCCAAATCCATGGTCGAGCATCACGGCGGGCGCATCTGGGCAGAAAGCAAGGAGGGCGCGGGCAGTCGGTTTATTTTCCTGCTGCCGCTCGACTCAAAGCCCGAAGAACCGGCCCCCGCAAAACCGTTTGCCGAATGACCCCCCAGCCAAAAATTCATCCCGTCAAAATCGATTGACGGGATTTTTATTTCTTTGATACACTCGCGCCCATGTTAAACCTCAACCAGCAATTCGACCTTATCCGGCAATCTGCCACAGTGGCCATGGCAGATCGCATCCTCGCCCTCAAAGCCAGCGGACGAAACATCGTCGGCTTGCAGGTGGGCGACCCCGATTTCGGCACAGCGCCCGCCATTGTCGAAGCCGCACTCAAAGCCATGCAAGACGGGCAGACGCATTACGGACCCTCTGTCGGGACGCTGGAACTTCGCCGGGCAATCGCCGCCAAATTTCAGCGCGATGAAGGCGTGGCGTACGACCCCGCTTCCGAAATCCTCGTCACACACGGCGGCATCCACGCCTACTACACCGCGATGCAATCCATCTTGAATCCGGGTGACGATGTGCTGGTCCCTGACCCGTCCTGGGCGACTCATTCGAACATGGCGATTATGCTGCGCGGAAATGTGATTCGCGTCCCCGCCCCCGCTGAAAACGGATTCATCCCCCAATTTGAATCCTGGCTGCGGGCTTTGACCCACAAAACCAAAGTCATCGTCCTCAACTATCCATCCAACCCGACGGGCGCATTCCCCTCGCGTGAATATTTGACAAAGTTGCATGAGTTCGCCAAAGAACACAACCTGTGGATTGTCAGCGATGAAGTGTACGGCAGTTTGTTTTACGAAGGCAAGCCAACTTCCGCCGCCGCCATCGAAGGCGCAAAAGAGCGGACGCTGCTGGTGAACAGCCTGTCGAAATCTTACGCCATGACCGGCTGGCGGGTGGGATTCCTCGCCGCGCCCGCCGCTGTGATTCAAAACGCGCTCAAAGCGGGGCAAAATTCCATCACCTGCGTCGCACCCTTCATTCAAAAAGCCGCCGCCTTTGCGCTGACCGACCCCGCGATTCAGCAAGTCACCGCCGATATGCGCACC
This sequence comes from uncultured Chloroflexota bacterium, assembly GCA_903837815.1. Lineage (GTDB taxonomy): Bacteria > Chloroflexota > Anaerolineae > Anaerolineales > Villigracilaceae > Villigracilis. The sequence continues at coordinate 5,821 of CAILWD010000629.1, forward strand.
GCTTACAGCCGCCGCCGCGATCTGGTTTTGCGCCTCGCGCGCGAACTCGAATGTGAGAAGGTCAAAGTCATTCCGCCGCAGGGCGCGTTTTATTTCTTCCTTGACCTGCGGGCGTTGAAAATGTCCTCAGTCGAAATGTGCGAAAAAATTCTGGAGACCGAAGGCGTGGGGCTTGTGCCCGGCTCGGCGTTTGGCGAACAAGGCGAAGGCTTTATCCGCCTGTGCATTGCCGCATCCGACGAGGATGTGGAAGCGGGATTCAGAAAAATTGTGAAGTGGGCTGAAAGACAATAGTAGACTTTATCCGAAATAATCCACAGATTTCACAGATTGGACAGATTAGTAAATTTTCAAAAAAAATCTGTGAAAATCTGCGTCATCTGTGGATAATCAGATAAATTGTTCTTGTTACAGATAATGTCTAATAGTCAAAGGTCGGGCGACTTTCGACTTTAGACCTTCGACCCAAGCGAGGAGCAACCATGAAAGTATCATTCCAGGGCGAACCCGGCGCATATTCGGAGCAGGCTGTTTTCAATTATTTTGGGCAAGTGGAAACTGTTCCATGCGAATCTTTCGACACAATGTTCGAATCGGTTTTATCGGGCAAAAGCGACGCCGCGCTGGCTCCCATCGAAAATTCGCTGGCGGGCAGCATCCACCAGAATTATGATTTGCTGCTGCGGCATGATTTGCATATTGTGGGCGAGTACCTCTTGCGCGTGCGGCACTGCCTGATTGCCATGCCCGGCGCGAAAAAGGAAGAAATTAAAAAAGCCATCAGCCACCCGCAGGCGTTGGGTCAATGCGCGGGCTACTTGCGAAATCTCGGCATCAAGTCCGAACAGGTTTACGACACGGCGGGCAGCGTGAAAATGCTCAAAGAGTCGGGCGCGATGGATGTGGCGGCAATCGCCTCGAAACGGGCGGCGGAACTTTATGGGATGCAAATTCTCGAAGAAGGCATCGAAGATAATCCCGAAAATTACACGCGCTTCCTCGCCATTCAACGCGAGCTAATCATCCCAGCCGGTGACGCCAAAACTTCGATTGTTTTCACGTTGAAAAACGCGCCGGGTTCCCTGTTCAAAGCCATGAGCGTGTTCGCCCTGCGCGACCTCGACCTGACCAAGATCGAGTCCCGCCCGCTGCAAGGGAAGCCCTGGGAATATCTCTTTTACATAGATTTCATCGGCTCCATGTACGACGAGCCTTCCAAACGCGCGCTTGACCATTTAGCCGAGTATGCCTTGATGCTGAGAGTTCTGGGATCATATCCGCGTTTCAAGGGATAACTCGCTGCTGAAATCCGCCTGTTGACACCAGGCGGATTTTTTGTATTGACAAAATCGAACACAAGTTCTAAAATGCGATAAAAGTTATCGTATTTTTAGATTCAGGAGCCAGGTCACTTGCGGATTGGCAAAAGGAAAACTCATGAGAAAACTTATCGTTGCCGAGTTCATTACTTTGGACGGTGTGATACAGGCGCCGGGCGATTCCAAGGAAGATACGGACGCAGGTTTTGCTCACGGCGGCTGGACGCATCCCTACTGGCATGACGACATCGGCGCCCACTTCTTTCAAGCCATGACGGAATCCGATGCGCTGCTGTTGGGGCGGATAACCTGGCAGGGACATGGGGCTGCATTTGACCCAATGCCGGAGGGCGACCCGTTTGGCGATGTGATGAAAAGCAAGAAAAAGTATGTTGTGTCCACCACCCTGAAAGATGCGTCACTCTGGCGAAATTCAACCATCATCAGCGGCAATGTGGTCGGGGAAATATGCAAGTTAAAGGAACAGCCCGGTCAAAACATTCTCCTCGACGGCAGCAGCGTGCTGGTTCACACCCTGATCGAAAACGATCTGGTGGATGAATACATGCTGCACGTCTATCCGCTTGTGCTGGGCGGCGGGAAGCGATTGTTTCCGGAAGGGAAGCGAGTGAATTTGAAACTCATCGAATCGACGGCTCTTCCGACTGGTGTGGTGTTTCAAAAATACCAGCCTGTCAAATAGGCGAATTTATGAGTCACGGGCATATTTTCTTTGAGATACAAGCCGATGATGTAAGTCGAAGATTTCGAGGGGATTGCTGAAAAGGTTGCAGCCAATGGCGGTCGAGCGCTGGAGAAATTCCCCATCCCCGGCAGGGATATTTCATCGACACCGAACGCAGCGCCTTTGGCATGTGTGAAGCGGATGAGAATGCCCGCTAGAAAAGGAGAACTCATGCATAACAAAAAAACTGGCTTCACTTCAATCGACGAATACATTGCCTCTTTCCCGAAGGAAATTCAAAAGATTTTGCAGGAAATACGCGCAACGATAAAAGCCTCCGCCCCACAAGCGGAAGAAAAAATAAGTTATCAGATGCCAACCTTTTTTCTAAACGGCAACCTGATCCACTTTGCGGCGTTCAAGAATCACATCGGGCTTTATCCCACGCCCAGCGGCACGGAAGCATTCAAGGAAGAAATCACCAAATACAAAGCAGCAAAAGGGTCGATCCAACTGCCTCTCGACGAACCCATGCCTTTGAAATTAATCAGCCGAATTGTCAAATTTAGAGTTGCCGAAAACCTGCAAAAAGTCAAAGCAAAAGGAAAGTCAAAATGAAGAAAATCACCCCGTTTCTGTGGTTCGATACCCAAGCCGAAGAGGCGATGAATTTTTACGTCTCGCTCTTCAAGAATTCAAAGGTCAAGGACATCTCGCGCGGACCGGACGGCAGGGCGTTCATCGTATCGTTCGAGTTGGACGGGCAGGAATTCATGGGGCTGAACGCGGGTCCGCAGTTCAAGTTCAACGAGGCGGTCTCGATGTACGTCGATTGCGCGGATCAAGCCGAGGTGGATTATTTTTGGGATGCGCTCACAGCGGATGGTGGAGAAGAATCCATGTGCGGCTGGCTCAAGGATAAGTACGGTTTGTCGTGGCAGATTGTCCCGAAGCAGTTGACCGAGTTGATGGGCGACCCCGACCCTGTGAAGTCACAGCGGGTGATGGACGTCATGCTCAAAATGCAGAAAATCATCGTTGCCGATTTGCAAAAGGCATACGACGGTAAATAACTGATGTTACGCAGTGTCGTTCTGAGCGAAGCGACACTTGCGCTACACGCCAGTGCAGTGAGAACCTCTACGATTGTCTCAGAGACCCTTCGCTGTCGCTCAGGGAATCACAGTTATTCAGGTTAACGGAGATTGACTTACAATCGGCAGTATGACATGGAAACCATCATACTTGACGCGAGAGCAAATGGAAGAGAGGCGACTGGAAGGCGGACGCCTTTTGAAAACAGGCAAACTGAGCCAAGCGGAAATCGCCCGACACTTGGGAGTCAGTCGAGCCACAGTGAGTAATTGGGCAAAGACGGTTGAAGCGAAAGGCATACGCGGTCTCCGAAAAAAGAAAGCGGCAGGCAGTTCATCCAAACTAAATGCGCAACAAAAGCAAAAGCTGAAATACATGCTGGATCGCGGCGCATTGGCAAATGGATTTCCAACAGACCGCTGGACATTGGAACGTGTACGGCAATTGATCCAGCAGAAATTTGAAGTTGCTTACCACCCCAACTACCTCAATCGCTTGCTGCGGAAGTTGGGTTTCAGCCCGCAAAAGCCTTTGCCGCAAGCCATTGAGCAGGAACAAGAGTTGGTACAGGCCTGGTTACAGAAAGATTGGTCCAGGATAAAAAAAGTCGCGGCGGCTCGGCGCAGAAATCGTGTTTTGGGATGAATTTGGCTTTTCCTTTCAAGAACAGTTGGCGACCACTTGGGCACGCAGAGGAAAGCGCCCTATCTTCCGTCGAGTGACAAAGGAGCGCCGCGCTCTATCAACCGCTGTTGCACTGACGCTTTCAGGAAAAATCTACAAACGCCATTTTGAAGGTTCAGTAAAAAGCGAAAACCTGATCAATACACTTGAGCATGTTCAACGACACATCCCAGGCAAAATCATTTTGATTTGGGATCGAGCCAGTATTCACTTGAGCAAGGCAACCAAGGCGTATCTTCAGATCCATCCTGAAATCTTGATCGAGGAGTTGCCAGCCTATGCTCCGCAACTCAATCCAGAAGAGTATTGTCACGGAAACGTCAAACAGCACCTCAAAAATGCTCGTCCTGCAAGTAAAGAAGAAATTCGCACCATGCTCGATCTCGGCTTTGCTCGCTTACGTCGTCGCCCAGACTTGCTCCTCGGTTTCTTTCAAACTGCCGGCCTTTCTGTTAGGCAACTTCGGTTAACCTGAATAGTGCTAGCAATTATTAATACTTTTGCTTCGATATTATTAGCAGTGTTTTTCAATTTGCGAAATGAAAACTTCCAAATTCAAATGGCAAATTTGCAGAACAAGTTATCACAGGCTGACGTTCAGGTAGTAAGTTTTTGCTCAGATAATCATAAATGCCC